>NZ_DASTTN010000491.1:0-3354 GCF_035760125.1 Flavobacterium sp. | reverse complement strand
ACTGTAAATATGAGGATGCCTGTGAATGAGTTTTTCACAAATATCATTACACACGTCAGCCATATCAAAATCGTTCGTTTCACTGCCTATTTTGGCATAAAAAACAATATGCAGCAGCAAATCTCCCAATTCCTTTTTTACTTCATTTAAATCATTGTCTAATATCGCGTCCCCCAATTCATAGGTTTCCTCAATAGTAAGATGGCGAAGCGTTTGCATAGTTTGCTTTTTGTCCCAAGGACATTTTTCACGCAAATCATCCATTATGTCCAATAATCTCTTAAAAGATTGAAGCTGAAGGTCTTTGTTCATTTTTATTTTTTTGAAATTGGGAATTAAAATTCTTTCAGAATTATTATTCAATATAGATTTAAAATAAAAATCCTGCCAAGAAAATCTAGGCAGGATAAATATACTGAATTTGTGCTAATTACTCTTTTTTAGCTTTTGCTTTTTTAGCAGGAGCTTTCTTTTCGGCAACAACTTCTTCTGCAACTGGAGCAGCTTCTTCAGCCACAACGGGAGCTTCATTCACAAGCAAACCTTTTTCTTGCAACGTGTTGTACCAGCTAACTATTTTCTTCACATCAGATGCATATACTCTTTCTTCATCATACTCTGGCAATACTTCTCTAAAGTAAGACAATAATGTTGCATTGTCTTCTTTATGTGAAATAGTTTGTCCTTTGTTTTCTTTTTTGGCAATGTTTTGCATAATTTCAGCCAAAGGTTTTTCACCTTCATAAGTATAAATAGAAATTTCAGACAATAGACTTACATTGCTTTTCAAACTTACTGTAACTTTTTTTCCATCCAATAATGACTCAGCAACAAAACCTGTACGTGTCTGTACTTTTAAAACATATAAACCTGGTTTCCCTGAAATCGATAATATTTTCTCTAAACTCATTTTTACTTTTTTTATTTATTTTTTTATTGAAACGAATGTATAAATTATCTTCCCTTTTTGGCAAAAAACTTCATTCTATAATCTTGAAATGTTTTCCCCTCGGTGATGTTTTTTAATTTTTTCTGGATCAAACGCTTTTTCAAAGATGATATTTTATCGGTAAATAAAATCCCTTCGATATGATCGTATTCGTGTTGAATCACCCTTGCTATCAAACCATCAAAAACTTCGGTTTTCATAACAAAATCTTCTTCACAATATTCAATGGTTACCGTTGGCTTTCTGTACACGTCTTCACGCACATCAGGAATACTCAAACAGCCTTCATTAAAAGCCCATTCTTCACCTTCTTCTTTTATAATCTTAGCATTGATAAAAGTTTTTTTAAAACCTTTCAATTGATTTTGCTCTTTATCTTCCAAATCCTCATCATCACTAAATGGAGTAGTATCAATAACAAATAATCGCAATGATAACCCCACTTGCTCTGCAGCAAGACCAACCCCGCTTGCATTATACATGGTTTCATACATGTTTGCAATAATTTCTTTTAAATT
This sequence comes from Flavobacterium sp., assembly GCF_035760125.1. Lineage (GTDB taxonomy): Bacteria > Bacteroidota > Bacteroidia > Flavobacteriales > Flavobacteriaceae > Flavobacterium. The sequence continues at coordinate 1,887 of NZ_DASTTN010000491.1, read as the reverse complement.
TGGATAATCTGGAGTAAGTTCCTCCCCTATTTTTCTTAAAACAGGATCACCATATCCTATAATTGGTAATATCATTTGATTTATTTTTATTAATATCTAGCGCAAATAAAGGAAAAAATCCACTTTATTAAGTTGGCAAAAGTAGTAAAAAAATAGATAATGAATAATCTACATTTGATAATTAGCATATTTTTGTACAATTGTATTGATAGCTTATATAAAATCTTACGAAGCCATTTATAACTTATCTTTGTATCAAATGAAATTCCATGATTACCAAAATAGAAAAATTCACTGATAGCACTTATTTCACAAATGCATTAAAAGCAACTATATCAGCAGTTCTTCCCGTTTTGATATTTACTTATTTTGGCCTTTTTGAAATTGGTTTTACCATTGCCCTTGGTGCTTTTTTGACTTATCCAAGTGATATCCCAAGCAGTTTGACACATAAGATAAATGGAATTATTGTCACCGCTATTTTGATAGCAGGAGTCAATTTATTAATCAATCTCACCTACCCCATTCCCTTTATTTTTTATCCCTTTTTCTCCATATTAGTATTCATATTGGCGATGTTGTCCGTGTATGGACAAAGGGCTACTTTCACATCCTTTTCTGCTTTATTATCTGTATCGTTATCTTTCTCCCATTTGCATACTGGGTTAGAAATGGTCCAGCACTCAGCATTAATACTTGCTGGAGGTTTATTTTATTTAATCATCTCATTGCTATTTCATTACTTAAGACCCTATCGTTACGCTGAATTACAAGTTGCTGAATGCATCAAATTAACATCAAAATACCTAAAACTAAGAGGAGATTTATGGAACAGCGTTGCCGACAGAAAAGTAATTCTCGAAAAGCAATTGCATTTACAAGTTGAACTCAACGCCATTCACCATAATATCCGAAGAGTTCTTATCGGGAAACAAATTAATGCCGTTTCTTCCAATCAAAACCGAAAAATGCTCATTGTGTTTATTTCTTTGGTAGAAATATTAGAATTAGCACTATCAACTTCATTCGACCATAATCGATTGCATCAAAAATTTGAAAAGCATCCTAAAACATTGGCGACTTACCAAAATTTAGCCTATAATCTTGCATCAACATTAAAACAATTATCGCAAAACATTGAAAAAAGAACCAATTATATCCCAAAACATAAATTATCCAAACATTTATTAGCTCTTGAAACTGCTATAAATGAATATGAAAACGAATTGGGAAAAACAGAGGCTTCCGAGGGGGTTTTAATGCTAAAAACCATGCTCGAATATGCGGAGAAACAGGTCGAGAAAATCAAAGTAATAGAACGCGCTTTCACATCAGTATCCAACACTTATGATTTTAAAGGAAAAGATAAAGATCTAGAAAAATTTTTAGCTCCTCAATATTACCCAATTAGTACATTTATTGAGAATATAAGTTTTTCGTCAACTATATTTAGACATTCTTTACGATTAACGGTCACACTTATTCTTGGAGCCATTATAGGTAAATTACTTCCGTTTCAAAATGAATATTGGATTTTGATGACCATCATAATCATCATGAGACCAGGTTATGGATTGACCAAACAGAGATCCATACAGCGTGCTATTGGTACTGTCATTGGAGGTATCATTGCATTCAGTATTTTATCTTTAATGCCTACACATTTTTTATTAAGCATTTTGGCGATACTGTGTATGTTGCTTGGATTTTCTTTTGCACAAACCAAATATACGGTAAGTGCTACTTTTGTGACCATGTATATTGTATTCCTGCATGGAATATTATCGCCCGATTTTGTAAATGTTATCCAATTTAGAATTGCTGACACTTTAACGGGAGCTTTATTAGCTTATCTTGCCAATCATTTTTTATGGCCATCTTGGGAAT
>NZ_DASTTN010000490.1:0-5008 GCF_035760125.1 Flavobacterium sp. | reverse complement strand
TGCGTAGACTGATTAAGGAATTGATTGTAAGGGACTAGGAATTGATTATGTTTTGGGCAATAATAGCGTAAAAATCTTCTGCTACAAATGGTTTTGTGATTACATCTGTCATGCCAAAAGAAAGTAGCATTTCCCTGTTTTCATTTAATGAAATAGCTGTAAGGGCTAGTATAGGGGTTTTTGTGTCAAACTCCCTAATTTGTTGCGTTGCAATAGTACCATTGATCCCTAATAAATGGACATCCATTAAAACCATATCGAATGCCTTGTTTTTTAATAGTTGAATAGCCTCTTCACCGTTGTCCAAAATGGTACATTTCATTGCTTTATTTGTCAACATTTTTTGGGTAATCATTTGGTTGATTTTGTTGTCTTCAACCACTAATATTTTTTTGTCTTTGAAGATTTCTGGATTGTAGTTTTTGGTAACAACTTTATTTGGAATGGGTTTGCTATCTACTTTGAAATTCAATTCAAAAGAAAAAGTTGAACCTTCTCCAACAATACTTTTTAATCTTATCCGTCCTCCCAGAATACGAACCAATTTTTTTACAATGGTTAATCCTAATCCGGTACCTCCAAATTTTCTATTGATTTCTACTGAGCCTTGTGAAAAACTTTCGAAGACAGTTTTTAATTTATCTTCTGGAATTCCAATGCCTGTATCAATAATTTGGAAAAAGATGGTAGCGTTATTGTTTTGATAGTTTCTTAATCGGGCAAGAACACTAACTGTCCCATTATTGGTGAATTTTAGTGCATTGTTGATTAAATTCATGAAAATTTGAGAAAGTTTTGTAGGGTCGCCTATTAAATTTTCGGGGATGGCAGAATCTATTTTGAGAATGAATTTATTGTTGTTTATGGTGGCAATCTCTTTGAGCGAGTTTTGGATATCTCCCAATAATTGTTTGAGATTGAAATTAATATATTCAATTTCTAATTTATTGGATTCTATTTTATTTATTTCTAAGATATCATTGATGAAGGTAGTTAGGTAGTTACCAGAAAATTTTAATGAAGACAAATAATGCATCTGTGACTTTTTTGGGCGCTCTTCTAATAATAGGTGTGTAATGCCGTTGATGGCATTCAGTGGCGTTCGAAGTTCATGACTTACTGTTGATAGAAATTCAGATCTTGCTTTGGAGGCCTCTTCGGCTTTGTTCTTGGCTGCAATCAATTCATTGTTTTTTTCTTTCAATAATGAATTGGTTTGATTGCGAATTATGTTGTTCTTGTAAAGAGATAGGCTCAAAAGGGATAGAATTGAAATGATTGCAATTGCTAAAATACTGATAAGTTTAGAAAATTTATCGGATTTTTCTTTTTCCCTATTTTCTTTTTCAAGTAATAATTCTTCTTGTTTTCGCTGAGATTCTTTAAAAGTTTCATAGTCGTTAATGCCTAGTTTTTCTTCATTTGCAAGTACAATGCTTTCTTTTAGATTCAAATGTTTTTTTAAGTAGGTATAAGCAGTAGACTTGTCAAGTAATTTGTCGTAAACTGTACTTAAAGCCAGTAAAATATTAGACTTTTGATTTAAGTTTTTAGTTTCTTTATTTAATTCTAAAGCTCGGTTGAAGTAATTCAAAGCCAAGTTGTATCTTTTATTGGTGGCCTCAATCGTTCCTATTTGATAAAGAGCTTCAGCTTTTGAATTTGTTAAAGTTTGACTGTCAGGTTTTGCAATGATATCGTTGAATTGGATTTCTGCCAATGCAGTATTGCCTCTTATTTTTGAAAGCACTCCTTTTTGGAGCCTGATTAGATCCGCTTTATCCTTTATTTTTAATTTTTTTTGAATTTCTTCAGTTTTGAGAATAGAGCTTTCAGCAAGGAGATAATTTTTTTTCTCTACGCAGGACAAGCTTATATAATAATAGGCTTTGGCTACTTTGTCGTTGGGTTCTTTAGAAATACTGTTAAATAATACAATGCTTTTGCTGAATAATTCGACGGCATCATTGTGAAGATTTAAGTCAAAATATATTTTACCCAAGCTGAATGTTTGAGTAGCTTGTGCTTCGATATTTTTATTTCTTTTACAATAATTTATTGATTTTTGAGTGTATGATAAAGCTTCTTTATAATTATTGTTTTTGATATTCTGGGTTGCCAATTTGGAGTAATAAGTAACGCTGTCTACTTTGTTTCCAATTTGTGAATAGAGTAGTGAATGAAAAAAAACAGTAAATAATAAAAAGTATTTCATGTTTGATGGTATTTTTTACTATTGTTTAGTAATAAAATCAGATCTATGATTCTGGAGGAATATCCAATTTCATTATCATACCAACCTACTACTTTTACCATTTTGTCGATTACAGAAGTAAGTTGAGAATCAAATATACATGAATTTTTATTGCCAATTACATCTACAGACACAATAGGATCATCTGTATATTCTAAAATTCCTTTTAAATTGGTTTGAGAGGCCAATTTAAAAGCGTTGTTTATCTCTTCTATGGTAACTGTTTGTTTTACATTAAAAGTAATATCGGTCAAGGATCCATCGGGAACTGGTACTCGAATTCCACAGCCCCCCATTTTACCGTCTAGGGAAGTGAAAATTTTAGTCAATGCTTTTGCAGCACCAGTCGTTGTTGGTACAATGGATTGACTTGCACCTCTTGCCCTGCGCAAATCTTTATGAGGTTGATCATGTAAACTTTGATCGGTAGTGAAAGAGTGTATAGTAGTGATGTAGGCTTGTTCAATTCCGCAAAGCTCTTCAATCACTTTTATCATTGGTGCAGCATTATTGGTGGTGCAACTGGCATTGGATATAATGGTTTCTGTACCGTCAAGAATGGATTCATTGACCCCTAAAACAACAGTTTTTATATCCTCTACTTCTGATGGTGCTGAAAGAATTACTCTTTTGGCGCCTGCTAAAATATGAGCATTTATCTCTTCAAAAGTTTTGTACTTACCAGTAGACTCTACAACAAAATCAACATCAACACTTTTCCAGTCCAGGTTTGGAATGCTTTTTTCGTGAAAAAATAAAAAGTGTTTCCCATCAACCACAATTCCTTTTTCATCATGGCTTACCGTAACAGGTAAAACTCCGTGAATACTGTCGTATTTTACTAAATGGGACATTGTTTTTTTATCAGCAATGTCATTTATGGCAACTACTTCTATAGTGGGATGGTTTAAAAGCAAACGAAATAAATTTCGCCCAATTCTTCCAAAACCATTAATCGCGATTCTTGTTTTCAAGTTTATTTGTTTAATGGGTTAATCGGTTAAGCGACTAACCGATTAAACAATTTATAAAATATGTTTTTGCGCCTTGTAAGAAGATCTAACCAATGGACCGCTTTCTACATGGCGGAACCCTAACTCTAAACCGTATTTTTCATATCTCTCAAATTGATCTGGTGTTATGAATTCTTTTACGGGAAGGTGTTTTTTACTAGGTTGTAAATATTGACCAATAGTAACAATGTCAACATTGGCTGCACGTAAATCACGCATAGTTTGAAAAACTTCTTCTTCCTGTTCACCAAGACCCAGCATAATACCGGACTTAGTTCGGTTGATTCCTTTTTCTTTTAGGTATCTCAAAACTTCCAGACTTCGGTCGTATTTGGCCTGTATGCGTACTTCGCGAGTAAGTCTTCTAACGGTTTCCACGTTATGTGAAACCACTTCAGGATTGGCTTCTACGATACGGTCTATATTTCTTTCGATGCCTTGGAAATCAGGAATTAGAGTTTCTAGGGTAGTGTTTGGATTCATTCTGCGAATGGCTTTTACAGTCTCAATCCATATGATTGATCCTCCATCTTTCAAATCATCTCTGTCAACACTAGTAATTACAGCATGTTTGATGTTCATGATCTTTATGGAACGAGCTACTTTTTCTGGTTCATCCCAATCCACAGTTTCTGGTCTTCCAGTTTTTACACCACAAAAACCACAAGAACGTGTACATACATTTCCTAAAATCATAAATGTTGCAGTTCCTTCTCCCCAGCATTCTCCCATATTTGGACAGCTTCCGGAAGTACAAATCGTATTGAGGCTATATTTATCTACTAGACCACGAAGCTCAGTATATTTTTGTCCTATTGGCAGTTTTACCTTCAACCATTTTGGTTTAGCTATGCTCGATTCGGCTTGACCTCGGGTCCCAACAGGTAATGTATTATCTAAAACAGTTTCCATATTTCAATTTTCTGAGTACAAAGATAAGGAATGTAGTTTTAGAATTTGAACTCCCTATTTGTGAATTTTAATAAAACTTGTTTGGTTACTAAGTGAATTTTTAGGTTTTTGCATTAAAAACGTTCTTCAAGATAAATTTAATTTAAGGGTTTGTAGTGTTAAATTTTAAATATTAAAATTCAACGGGATTCTGTATTTTTTAAAGTTGTAGTATATTTGTACTCTAAAATCAAATAAAAAAGAGATGAATACAAAACCATTATTATTAGGAACTTTTTCAATATTGTTTGGGTTATTTACAGCGCAAGCACAAATTAATTTAGGAGAAAGAGCATTGGGTGCTGTCCAAAAAGGAATGACAGGATTTACTTTTAGCGATGCAGATGCGGCCGCTTTGTCAAAACCTGCGGTAGATAAAATGGATGCCGAAAATAAAGTGGCAGGACCAACTGATCCTTATGCTATTCGTTTGGCTAAAGTTTTTGGGAAATACACTAAAGGGGAGTTTTATACCTTGAATTATAAAGTGTATTTAACAAAAGATGTTAATGCTTTTGCTACAGCAGATGGCAGTGTACGTGTTTTTTCGGGTTTGATGGATGTAATGGATGATAACGAATTAATAGCCGTAATTGGTCATGAAATTGGTCACGTTAATAATCATGATTCCAGAGATGCCATGAAAGCGGCGTATCAAAAAGAAGCTTTGATCGATGCTGCAGCTTCACAATCTACAAAAGTAGCTGCTGTTACCGATAGTCAATTGGCTAAAATTGGTAGTGCGATGATTGATAGTAAATACAGTCGTAAACAAGAATCAGAAGCCGAT
>NZ_DASTTN010000489.1:0-6270 GCF_035760125.1 Flavobacterium sp. | reverse complement strand
AGGAGATGGTTCCATCAATGATGCGAATCATATTTCAGGACCGTCGAGAACTGGGGAAGGACTTTTTAGAAGTATTCAAAGCGCTTTGGCGGAAGCCAAAATAAACAGTAATCAAATTGATTATATTTCGGCACACGGCACTGCAACTCCTTTCAATGACGAAATGGAAGCGATAGCTCTGAATAGATTGGGGCTTGAAAATATTCCGCTGAATAGTCTTAAAGGGTTTTACGGGCATACATTGGGAGCGTCAGGATTGTTGGAAACTGTTATTGGAATTCAATCGGCGCTAGAAAATAAATTATTTGTTTCATTAGGTTTTGATACCATTGGAGTGAGTCAGCCGATTAATGTTATTGAAAAGAATGAGGATAAAAATATTCACTTTTTTCTAAAAACGGCATCGGGTTTTGGAGGTTGTAATACGGCAGTTGTATTCGAAAAAGTAAACTAATGGCAGTAAACAAAACCTATATACAATCCTTTTGTACGATTCAGAATAATCAAATTTTGCTGAATGGGGAATTTGTTTTCAGTATAGAACCGACTGTATTCAGCGATTTTTCAAAGAAAGCGTATCAGTATTTGGAAATGAATTATCCTAAGTTTTTTAAAATGGATAATTTGAGTAAATTGGCTTTTTTGGGAGCAGAATTACTTTTAAAAAAAGAAAGCAATACATCAACAGAAAATAATACGGCATTGGTATTTGCTAATAAATCATCGAGTTTGGATACGGATGTAAAATATCAAAATTCAATTTCAGACGCAGAAAATTATTATCCAAGTCCAGCCGTTTTTGTTTATACGCTGCCTAATATATGTTTAGGAGAAATTAGTATCAAGCATCAATTGAAAAGCGAAAATTCTTTCTTTATATTTGCGGATTACAACCCTGAATTTATGGAGAAATACAGTAGCATACTTTTGGAAACCCAAAAAGCAGATAAAGTATTATGTGGCTGGGTTGAATATTATAATGAAGATTACAAGGCCTTTCTGTATTTAGTGGATAAGGAAGGTAAATTAGAACACAATCAGGAACTATTAAAAAAAATATACAATCAATAATTATGGAAGCATTAAAACAAGAATTAAAAGGTAAAATCATTGAAGTTCTAAACCTAGAAGATATAGCAATAGCAGATATAAACGATGATGATGCCTTATTTGGCGACGGATTGGGACTTGATTCTATTGATGCATTGGAACTTATTGTAATGCTGGATAAAGATTACGGTATTAAATTAGTTGATCCGAAAGAGGGAAAAACTATTTTTAAGTCTATAGATACTATGGCTGCTTATATAGATGTAAACAGAGTTAAATAATTTTAGATTTTAGAGTGTAGATTATTAGCCCTCTTTGGTTTTTAGACTTTAAAAGATTTCTAAAAAAGAGGAGTGAGTGATCTAATAATTCATGAAGTCCAGTTATTTAATCTAATAATTCAGCAATCCAAATGAATAAAGGCGTCGCCATAACAGGAATGGGTATTATTTCTTCAATCGGAAATTCGGTTGAGGAGAATTATGACGCATTGTTACATAGTCAAGTTGGAATTACAACTATCGAAAATATAACGACTGTACATGTTGATGTAATAAAGGTTGGCGAAATAAAGAAAACCAATCAAGAATTAATTGATGAATTGCAATTAGGAAAAGACAATAATTTTTCCAGAACGGCAATGCTTGGTACAATTGCAGCTAAACAGGCCGTGAAAAATGCAGGTATAACTTCAATTAATGAATACAGGACAGGATTGATTTCGGCTACGAGTGTGGGCGGAATGGATATGACAGAACGCTATTACCACGAATATTTTGAAAATCCCGAAGTAATAAAATACATTGGCAGTCATAATGCCGGTGATAATACCAATAAGATTGCTGGTGAACTGGGTTTAAAAGGTATGGTAACCACAATTAGTACAGCCTGTTCTTCTGCGGCAAATGCTATTATGCTGGGTGCTAGGTTAATAAAATCAGGTAAACTCGACCGCGTTATTGTCGGGGGAACCGATGCTTTGTCCAAATTTACGATTAATGGTTTCAAAACACTTATGATTTTGTCCGATGGTTATAATAAACCATTTGATAATAACAGAAACGGTTTAAATCTTGGTGAAGCTGCTGCTTATTTGGTTTTGGAATCTGAAGAATTAGTACAAAAAGAAAATAAAAAAGTACTGGCACGGGTTTCGGGTTATGCAAATGCAAATGACGCTTTTCATCAGACAGCCTCTTCAGAGAATGGGGATGGTGCATTTTTGGCAATGGAAAAAGCTTTTAAAATTGCACAATTGCAGCCGGAACAAATCGATTATATCAATGTTCACGGTACTGCTACTCCGAATAATGATTTGTCTGAAGGCAGAGCTATAGCTCGATTGTTTGGCGAAAGTAAAGTTCCGGACTTTAGTTCTACCAAACCTTTTACGGGACATACTTTGGCGGCTGCGGCTGCTATTGAAGCAGTTTATAGTGTATTGGCCATTCAGAATAATGTGGTTTTCCCAAATATGAATTTTGAAACACCAATGGAAGAATTTAATTTGGTGCCACAAACGACTTTAAAACATAAAAATATAGAACACGTACTTTCTAATTCCTTTGGATTTGGTGGAAATTGTTCGACTCTTATATTTTCTAAAAGCGAATAAGAACAACGTATGAAAAAGACATATATCAATGGATTAGGTTGTATTTCGGCTCAAAAAACGTTCGACACTGTTTTTTTGGAAGAAGCAGAATTAAACGAAAATGATACCATTTTACCATTAAAAATTCCCGTTTACAAAGATTTTATCCCTCCAGTTGCCATTAGAAGAATGGCAAAAGGGGTAAAAAACGGAATTGTAGCTTCCAGTCTTGCTCTTAGAGAAGCCCATTTGGAAACCGTTGATGCTATTATTACGGGAACTGGAATGGGTTGCATCGAAGATTCTGAGAAATTCCTTAAAGCCATATTGGATAATGATGAACAGTTCTTGACGCCTACTTCGTTTATTCAATCGACGCACAATACTGTTGGTGGACAAATTGCTTTAGGATTGCAATGTAAAGCATATAATCTGACCTATGTAAACGGTTCGATTTCTTTTGAATCGGCACTTTTTGATGCCAAAATGATGATTGAAGAAGAAGATGCTTCAAGCCTATTGGTTGGAGGAATTGATGAAACTGCCGATTATACGATGTCACTGTTCAGATTGGCGGGGTTTATAAAGAAAGAGAATGAAGGCCCGTATTCGGTTTTAGAGTCAACTACAAAAGGAGTCGTTTTTGGTGAAGGAGCCACTTTTTTTGTTTTAGAAAATGAAATAAAAGAGAATACGATTGCCGAAATTTTGGATATAGAAATCTTCAATAAATTAGGCGTAACGGAAGTTGAAAATAAAATCATTTCTTTTCTTGCTTCCAATGGTTTAGAAATTACCGATATTGATGCTATTTTGCTAGGATATAATGGTGATGTGGATTCTGATTTATTTTATAAAAATCTGTCGGATACTACTTTTGAAAACACTCCACAAGTATACTACAAGCATTTGAGTGGCGAGTATGATACCGCTTCGGCATTTGGATTATGGGTTGGATCCAAAATTATCCAAACGCAAAGTATTCCAGATATTGTAAAGCTAAACTCGTTGGATAAACAATCTTATAAAACTATTCTTTTGTACAATCAACGCAACGGAATTGACCATAGTTTCACTTTAATTTCGAGCTATTGAAACATAAAAGAGTAACAGTTTTTTTTATTTTGGTTATTATGCTACTCGCTTTCTTAAGTTTTTTTACAGTAGTAGAAATCAAGTATTTCGTGTTTGTTGGTTTTCTTTGGTTTTTGGTTGTATTTTGGGGATCGGCGTTTATCGGATCCAATTATCACGTTCAAGCTTATTGTGGAAACCCATCGGAAACCGAAAAAAAAATAGCTCTTACCTTTGATGATGGACCGCATGAAATGACGCTGTTGGTTTTGGACATTTTAAGAAAACACAACGTAAAAGCTACTTTTTTTTGCATTGGAAAAAATATTGAAACGCATCCCGATATTTTAAGGAAAACAATAGAGGAGGGACATACTGTTGGGAATCATTCCTATAGTCATTCTCCTTTTTTTGACTTTTACAGAAAAAAACAAGTGCTTGCCGAAATTCAACAAACTGATGCTTTGATTGAATCTGTTTTAGGGAAAAAGACAACACTATTCAGACCGCCTTATGGAGTTACGAATCCTTCGATTCGTCAAGCATTAGCAATAACCATGCACAAAACTATTGGTTGGAATATTAGGTCTTTGGATGGAGTTGTCAAAAAAGAAGATTTTCTTTTGGATCGAATTATTAAAAGAATTAAACCTGGAGGAATCGTACTTTTGCACGATACATCGATTCAAACTTTACATGTGTTAGAGCAATTGTTATCGTTTTTGCAAAAAAACAATTACACTGTTGTTCCTTTAGAAGAACTTCTGAATATAAAAGCTTATGAGAATTAAACTTATTCTGTTACTGATTTTTTTGAACGTTTCCTTTTTTAAATCTTTGGCTCAAGAACAAAAAATGAGCGAAAGTGAAATTGTTGTATTCAAGCAATCTGTTTCGATGGTGTCAAAAAAAATCAAGACATTGAGTACTGATTTTGTGCAATACAAGCATCTGGATTTTCTGTCAAAAGATATTGAAACCTCTGGAAAAATGATTTTCAAGGAGCCTAATTTATTGCTTTGGCAGTACAAAAAACCGTATAATTATTCGATAGTTTTTAAAAACGGAAAAATATTGATTAATGACGAAGGGAAAAAAAGTGCTGTAGATATTGGGAACAGCAAATTGTTTGGAAAAATTAACAAACTGATTGTGGGAAGTGTGAGTGGAGATTTATTTGATGATAAGGAATTTTCTATTTCGTATTTTAAAAATAAAGACCAAAATATTACCAAGTTTATTCCAAAGGATGCAACTCTAAAAAAATACATTAAGCAAATTGAATTGACTTTTGATAAAGAAGATGCTACCGTTGTTCAGGTCAAATTATTGGAATCATCTGCAGATTTTACCCGGATTGTATTCAAAAATAAAGTAATCAATTCCAAAGTCGATGAAGCTTCTTTTACAAATTAGCAGTATTCTGGTTCTTGTTTTGTCGTCTTGTTCAACCAATAATGTGGTGAAAGACTATAAAACGGTAGGTTTAGAAAAAACTTCTTTGGAAGTGCCTTATTTTTCTAATCCTGCACTAGATTATGTTTACAAAGCCAATATTTCGGTTTACGGAAAGGAATTGACAGGTATTTTTATTGCAAAAAAAATAAATGATACAGCACATAGAGTGGTGTTTACAACTGAATTTGGGAACAAGCTAATGGATTTTGAAATTTCGGAAACTGATTTTAAAGTCAATTTTATTGTTGAAGAATTAGACAGGAAAATAGTGGTAAACACTTTAATCAATGATTTCAGATTGCTTTTGAGAAGCCAATATAGGATTAGTGAACAGTTTGAAAATAATGATAACAGGGTTTATAAGGCATTGGACAATGACAAAATGAATTATCTGTTCGTTTCAAAAGCAACAGATAAATTAAGTAAAATTGTACATGCTTCTAAAAGAAAAGAAGTAATAAACATTTTTTATACTGCGGAAAGCAATATTTTTGCTGAAAAGATTATCATTCAGCATCAAAACATAAAGCTAAAGATTGAACTGAATTATTTTAACCAACAAGCCAATTAACCATTATGAATAAAAGAACAAAAGGAATACTGATTTTATTTTTTACTTTTTTTGGAATTGTACAAACACAGGCTCAGGTAAGTTTTAAACCTGGATTTAGAGGAGGAGCTAATTTTAGTCATTTCACTAAAGGGAATTATTATTATGCGGATCCTTATAATCCCAATCCTAGCGTGTCTAATCTTCACTATGAATCAAAAACGGATTTTTATATTGGTTTTTATGGTGCTATAAAGCTGTCTAAATTTTATACTTTGCAACCCGAGATTGATTATTCTGGTCAAGGTTCAAATTATAGATCAACAACCAACAGCGCCGATTTGGATGTGGATTATTTGTCTTTTGAAGTATTAAATAAGTTTACTTTTGCCGATAGATTGAATGTTCATTTTGGCCCAACCCTTGATTTTGTTACCGATAAAAATTTCAATGCAGATGCCAATGTGGATATGGCTTTTGTTTTGGGTTTGGGTTTCAATATTACGCCTAATTTTGGTATTGAAGGAAGGGTTAAAAAAGGAAT
>NZ_DASTTN010000488.1:0-21771 GCF_035760125.1 Flavobacterium sp. | reverse complement strand
TGATTTGAAGCATCAATTCTTCTTTTCAAAGTCAAAGCTGCAACTGGATCAATATTCGGATCACGAATGATATCTTCAAAATGCCATTGTACTGTATCAATCCAGTTTTTTAGATACAACAAATGTTCAAATTTATCTTTTGGAAAAGGATTGTTTATAGGTTGGTCAACATTATCAAATTGGTGATAATCTTTTATACTTTGCTCAAATACTGAATAAGCTAATTTTGAAAACATATCTTATGATTTTAGAAATACAAAGATACTTTTTATACTTTTGATAGTATAAAAAAACTACACAAATTAAATTTCTAATAACACCTCCATGGAAATTCATTATTTATCAGAAAAAAATAGTGTGTTGAATCACTTTTTAAGTCAAATTCGGAATGTCAATATCCAAAAAGACAGTATGCGATTTCGCAGAAATATTGAGCGCATTGGAGAAATTATAGCCTATGAAATGAGTCAGTCCTTTCATTACAGAGATATTGAAATAACAACTCCTCTTGGGGTCAAAAAAACAACCGAAATTGCGAATCAGTTGGTTGTATGTTCCATTTTAAGAGCGGGGTTGACCTTACATCAAGGCTTTTTGAACTATTTTGACAATGCTGAAAACGGTTTTATTTCGGCCTACAGGCACCATCCAAACAATGATGATTTTTTTGACATACTGGTGGAATATCAAGCTATTGCTAATATTAACGGGAAAATTGTTTTGTTGGTAGATCCAATGCTGGCCACTGGACAATCTATAGTAGCTGTTTTTAATAAACTGATGGAAAGAGGTTCTCCAAAAGAAATCCATATCGCCGTTATTATTGCGGCACCTGAAGGCATTACACATCTAAAAGAAAATTTACCTGACACCTGCCATCTTTGGATTGCTTCTCTAGACGAAAAACTCAATGACAAAAGTTATATTGTCCCTGGACTTGGCGATGCTGGAGATCTGGCCTATGGAGATAAATTATAACTGAGAAAAGAAAGTAAAAAAACTACAGGCCAAAAGCACAAACATAACGATTTCCTCTTTTAATTTTGGTTGTGATATTTCGATATGGGACGTAGCCATTATTGCCAATGGTGCAAAAGTAAAAACCAGTAACTCATTGCTTTTATTGTCTGATAAAACGAAAACGAAAATCCCAATAAAAAACGAAGCAATTACTTTTTTATACGAAGAAAGTAATACTAAAGGTCTACTGGATAATGTTGAAAACATTGATATTACAAAAAACAAAGCTATTGTGGCAAAAATAGAAAAAGCTGCATTTTGATAATTATTGGCAAAATAATCAAGACTTAAGCTGATTCTGCTTTTCTCCTGTAAAAATGCGATACTGTGTATATCAAAAATTAAGGAGCATAAAACAAATAAAATTGACACTGCAAAAAGGGCAATAAAAGGAATAACCCAATTTCTATAATCTCTGGAAACATGGAATATTACGGATATAAAAACTAACAGAATGTACAAAATACTCCAAAATTGAAATAAAGCCGCTATAAAAATCCACAATGAAGCATCAAAAAGTTTTTCTTTTGTTTCTTTTAATGTCTGCAAAGAAACAAGTCGTCTTAGAGCCAATAAAATAAAAAAATTGGCTAAAATCAGATTAGTATTATTTAATAAATTTGGAAAAAAAAGCAGAAATAAAAAATAAAAAAAAGCCGTGTAAGTACTGTCTCTGCTCAATCCGTTGCGTTTTGAAATAAAACTAGTAAGAAAAATAGACGCTAATAAAACCACTAATAATCCTAGCCTTTGGACAATAGAAATAACTGAATTTGACCAAGTTACATCTTGGGTTTGATATAGAAAAAAGAAAACCAGCATCAAAATAACCACCAAAGAAAAATTTAATGGTGTAGATTTTTTAAAAACACTTGTTATCATAAGGATATTTTATACTTTTGTGACTGTAAATATAATACTTGTTTAAAAAGGAATGGGACAAGATTAAAAAAGATTCAATAGAAAATTTGATTTTTTGATGTTCTAAATTCCAAAACATAAAATAATAAAATAAAAGACATACATTATGACATCATTTTTTGAAGGAATACAATACTTATTTGTAAACATTTTATTCGCACCTTTAGACTTTTTACGTTCATTAGAGCTTAAATCATGGTTTGGTGCCAATACTATCAACTGGATCTTTATGATTATTTGTTCAGTTGCTATCGTTTATTGGTGTAAACAATTGAAAATCTATGAGGAAAAAGGAGAGGAAAACCAAGATACTACCGCACACTCTTTTTTGGACTAAAAATTAAATCCAAATAAAATCAAAACACGAATTGAACAAATATTAAGTTCAATTCGTGTTTTTTGTTTTTAGATTAAATCGAATCCGATATCTTTTCTAAAATTCATTTTTTCAAAATGTATTTGATTTACATTTTTGTATGATTTATTCAAAGCTTCTTGAAAATTATCCCCGTAGGAAGTAATTGCCATAACTCTTCCTCCATTGGTCACCACATTTCCGTTATCCAATTTTGTTCCTGCGTGAAAAACGATAGAATCAGTAACAGTTTCTAAACCTGTAATTACTTTACCTTTTTCAAAATCTTCTGGATATCCACCAGAGACAATCATAACTGTAGTCGCGCTTCTTTCATCAACTTCCAGATTGAATTCATCCAGTTTTTCATTGGCTACAGCCAAAAACAATTCCACTAAATCCGATTTCAATCTTGGAACAACCACTTCGGTTTCAGGATCTCCCATTCTCACATTGTATTCTATAACAATTGGTTCGTTATTGACATTGATCAGTCCAATAAATACAAATCCTTTATATGGAATTCCATCTTTTTGAAAACCTTCTATAGTTGGTTTTACAATACGGGTTTCTATTTTTTCCATCAAAACTGCATCCACGTAAGGAACTGGAGAAACTGCTCCCATTCCACCTGTGTTCAAACCTGTATCCCCTTCACCTATGCGTTTGTAATCTTTCGCTGTTGGTAAAATTTTATAGTTTTTCCCATCTGTCAATACAAAACAGCTCAATTCTATTCCGTCAAGAAACTCTTCGATAACCACTTTTGAACTTGCTGCTCCAAATTTTTGGTGTACCAGCATATTCCTCAATTCAGATTGTGCTTCCGCTAAATCTTGAATAATCAAAACTCCTTTTCCTGCAGCCAAACCATCTGCTTTCAATACATAAGGAGGTTGTAATGTTTCCAGAAACTTACATCCTTTTTCAACAGTCTCGGCAGTAAAACTATCGTAAGCTGCTGTTGGAATTTTATGTTTCATCAAAAATTCTTTAGCAAACTCTTTACTTCCTTCTAGTGTTGCTCCAATTTTTGAAGGTCCAATTACCGGAATGTGTTTTAATTCTTGATCGTTTAGAAAAAAGTCATAAATCCCTTTTACCAGAGGATCTTCTGGTCCAACAACTACCATTTCTATATTTTCCTTGATTACTAATGCTTTTATGGCTTCAAAATCGGTGGCACTGATGTCAATGTTTTTTGCAATTTGAGCAGTACCAGCATTTCCTGGTGCTACAAAAAGGGTGTCACAAAGTGGACTTTGAATAATTTTCCATGCAAAAGCATGCTCTCTTCCTCCTGATCCTAATAGTAAAATATTCATGGTGCGGTTTTTTAGTTGCATTACTGTCTTTTGACAGATGGTGCAAAAATAATTGCTTTTGAACTTAAAAAATAATTATATGTCAAAAAGTTGTAACTAAATCACCAATAGTTGTGGCTAAATATTATTTTTGACAAAATTAACTCCTCCAATGTTCAAAATATTCGACTTAACGCTTCAAATAAATGGTTTTCCTATGCAGAAAGCCAAGTCCGAATTACAAAAAATAATTGCCATTCCAGAGGAAGAATACGGTCATTTCATTGAACAAAAAAAATTGGAAATCGTAAATTTTCATTTAAATAATAATCCTTTTTACAGGGAATTGGTCGGAACTGAATCTTTAAAAAATTGGTCAGATTTACCAATTTTGAATAAGCGAAATTTACAGAAGCCTTTGAAAGAAAGATTATCTTCTGGTTATACCGAAAAATCTATTTACCTAAATAAAACATCAGGCTCAAGCGGTGATCCTTTTATTTTTGCCAAAGACAAATTTTGCCATGCCTTGACATGGGCTTCCAATATATATCGTTTTGGCTGGTATGGAATTGATTTTAACTCTTCCTATCAAGCTCGTTTTTATGGAATTCCATTAGATTTTATTGGAAACAAAAAAGAAAGATTCAAGGATTTTTTGAGTCACCGATATCGGTTTTCGATATTCAATTTATCTGATGAAGTTTTGGAGCAATTTTTAAAGGATTTTGAAACCAAAAAATTCGACTATATCAATGGCTATACGAGTTCGATTGTTTTGTTTGCCAAATTTTTACAGAAAAAAAATATTGTTTTAAAAACCATTTGTCCCACTTTGAAAGTGTGTATGGTCACTTCCGAAATGCTTTTTGAAGAAGATAAACTACTGTTGGAAAAACAATTCGGGATTCCCATTGTCAATGAATATGGAGCTTCGGAATTGGATTTAATTGCTTTTCAAAATCCTGAAGGAGAATGGCAAATCAATTCGGAAACTTTATTTGTAGAGATTTTGGACGAAAATAATCAAGTAGTTCCAAACGGAACTTCGGGACGTATTGTAATCACTTCCCTTTTCAACAAAGCACATCCTTTTATTCGATATGATATTGGCGACATTGGAATATTGGACGAGAAAAGCACTATGAAAAAACCCATTCTTAAAAAATTAATTGGCAGAACCAATGATGTTGCCATTTTGCCCAGTGGGAAAAAATCACCCGGATTAACCTTTTACTATGTAACCAAAAGCATTGTTGAAGACGATGGAAATGTAAAAGAATTTGTCATTAAACAAACCCAAATAGACCGCTTTGAAATAGAGTATATCAGTGATTCAGAATTGGATGGAGAACAAATTGAAAAAATAAACAAAGCTGTTACACTGTACCTAGAACCAAATTTACACTTTACTTTTGTCAGAAAAAGAGCTCTGGAAAGAAGCAATCGCGGAAAATTGAAACAGTTTACATCATTTTTATAATGTAAATAAACTGAACTACACTGATACAGAGTCTTTCGGGATTAAATTATTTTTTTTATATAACGCGGTTTTATTATTAACTGGGTAAATAAAAATCCAATCATAATAAACATAGAACTAACATAACTAAAACCGTGATAACTTCTATAAACGGCAAAGTTATGTTTCAATAAATCAATCTTGGATGCCGATAGTGAATTATCCCTGATGCGATAAATTGCTAAACTTTCTGGTACGGGTTTTGCTTTCTTCATCTTTTTCAAAATGGTAAGCCACATCATCCAATCTTGACGTTTTCGAGTTGACGAAATCGCTATTTTCCCGAAATAGTTTCTGTCATAAATCCCTGTAAGATTTCCAACATAATTACAAAAGAACAATTGACGATAAGAAAGGTTTATCGGCGCCTCTACCTTTTTATTTAACGAATTTCCAGCCTCATCAATACAGTCATAGAAAGAGAATGTAAAAGGCACTTTATTATCTTTTAAAAATTGAAGCTGCTTTTCGAGTTTTAAGGGTTTCCACAAATCATCTGCGTCCAAAAAAGCAATGTAATCTCCTTGAGCTTTTGACAAAGCGGTTTCTCTGGCAATTCCAGCACCCGAATTTTTATCAAGTTGAAAAAAATGTATCCTATTATCATTGGCCATGAAATCTTCAATTATAGACGACGTCTCATCTATAGAACAATCATCTACAATAATCATTTCCCAATTTTGGTAAGTTTGATTTTGCACAGATCGAATAGTTTCAGCAATGAATTTTACAGAGTTGAATGACGGAGTAATTATAGATACTAGGGAATTTTCCATTTTAATACGCTTTCTTGTCTCCTTTTAAAGTATTATAAATAGTATTGAAAATGATTTTCAAATCCAACAAAAGTGACCATTTTTCTATATAAAAAATATCATACCTAACTCTGTTTATAATGTCTTTGTCCGTTTCAACTTCTCCTCGAAACCCTTTGGTTTGGGCCAAACCAGTTATGCCTGGTTTTATAAAATGACGCACCATGAATTTATCAATCCGTTCTGCATACATATTGGTATGACTTACCATATGCGGCCTTGGTCCTACTACAGACATATCTCCCAATAAAACATTGAAAAACTGTGGTAATTCATCGATGCTCGTTTTTCGGATAAACTTACCAACTCTTGTGATTCTTGCATCGTTTTTAGAAACTTGTTCAATATCTGCCAGCTCATTTATTTCCATAGATCGGAACTTAAAACAATTAAATTCTCTATTATTCAAACCATTTCTTTTCTGAACAAAAAACAATGGTCCCCTGGAATCCATTCTAATAATAATTGCCAAAATAGGTGTTAACCAAGATAATATCACAGCTATAATTAGTATTGAAAAAACAATGTCAAAAATGCGTTTGATTATTTTATGCAAAGATTCATCAAGGGAAATAGTCCTTTGCGAAATTACGGGTATGTAATCATAATATTCAAAAACTGTATTTAAAGAAAGTAATTGTTTTTGATCTGGAATAAACTTAAGCGTTTTCAAATTATTATCGGCAAAAAAAATAAAATCTTCCACTTGCTTACTGGTCAAGTCTGTCAAGGAACAATAAATTTCATCAATTTTGTTTTCTAAAATAAAAGAAAAACTCTCTTGAAGATGTTCCAATTTATGATTTTCCAAATTGAATACTTTAATCAATTTATAACCGTAATCAAGATTTTCTTCAAAAAAATGCTTTAGGGGCTCAATACTTTTATCCTTTCCAATAAGCACCACTCTTCTAAAATTACCGCCAAATATGATTCGGTATTTTCTTAGAAAAAAATAAATAAATAATTTAAAACCAAGAATTACGTCTACAGATATTGTTGTGAATTTCAGTATTGTGGACAAACTATTCCTTTCGGGATAAAAATAAGCAAGGGCTAGACAACACGTTGCAAAAGCAATAGCTTGCTTCAAAGTACAGTTCAATATAGCTATTACTTTGGTGTATCGATAGACTTCATAAAAACCTAAATTGCCTGCAATAATAAACCATGCGCAACTGATAAACAAAGCATAAAAGTCCTGAAAAATAGGTATACCAGAAAAATACACAGCAAAAACATTGATAATAACCAAATCTAATAAGCGCGAAAATGGGCGAATATAACCCGAATATCTTCCTGTTTTAGTTTTCACTAATTAATATACTTAGAAAAATCTTTATGTTCCTCCTTAGATAATTCTTCTTTGGATAATGATTTAAAATAATCATACGTGATTTTCATCCCTTCAGCACGATTCACTTTTGCTTCCCACCCCAGTAGTTCTTTAGCTTTGGTAGTATCTGGCTGACGTTGCAAAGGATCGTTTATAGGTAATGGATGGTAAACTACTTTTTGATTAGTTCCTGTTAATTTTATAATCTCCTCAGCAAAATCTTTGATGGTAATTTCATCGGGATTACCAATGTTAACAGGATACACATAATCTGAATGCAATAACCTGAAAATCCCTTCTATTTGATCATCCACATAACAAAAGGAACGGGTTTGCATTCCGTCACCAAAAATGGTTAAATCTTCTCCACGAATGGCTTGGCCAATAAAAGCAGGAATAACACGACCATCATTGAGTCGCATTCTTGGTCCATAAGTATTAAAGATTCTAACAATTCGAGTTTCTACTCCATGAAAAGTATGGTACGCCATCGTGATGGATTCTTGAAAACGTTTGGCTTCATCATATACTCCTCTTGGTCCAATCGTGTTTACGTTCCCGTAATATTCTTCAGTTTGTGGGTGAACCAAAGGGTCTCCATAAACCTCAGATGTCGAAGCGATAAGAATTCTTGCTTTTTTATTCCTTGCCAAACCTAATAAATTATGTGTCCCAAGCGAACCCACTTTTAAAGTCTGAATCGGAATTTTGAGATAATCAATAGGACTTGCCGGTGAAGCAAAATGCAGAATATAATCCAAATTTCCAGGAACATGCACAAACTTGGTAATGTCATGATGATAAAATTCAAAATGCTCTAATTTGAACAAATGCTCAATGTTTTTTAAATCACCTGTGATAAGATTATCCATTCCTATTACATGATATCCTTCTTTGATAAAACGATCACATAAATGAGATCCTAAAAATCCTGCCGCTCCGGTGATGAGTATTCTTTTCATATTTGATATATTCTACTATAATTAACTTTGGTAATGTGCACAAATGTACTAAAATATTTTACCTTTTGATTTACTGATAAATGATTACCACTAAACATTTCGTCATCAATTCATGTTTAACTAAGCGGTAAAAAACCGAACTCTCGTCCAAAAAAAGTATATTTAGCCAACTTTAATCTATTTTTGTTTCAATAAAAATTAGCCACTTTGAAAGTTGTCCATATAATTGAAGCATTAGGAGGAGGTGTTTATACTTATTTCAAAGACTTGTCCTATTATTTTGGAGATGATGAAATAGTAAAAGACCTATCTACTACCATTATCTATAGTGGAAATCGCAAAGAAATCGATCCAGAAAAAATTGAATTCGAATTTTCAAAAGAAGTATCCCTGATAAAAATAGATATGGTTCGTGAATTTTCACCAATTCAAGATTTTAAATCCATTCTTCATTTAAGAAAAGAACTTAAAAAATTAAATCCGGATGTCATTCATCTTCACTCTTCAAAAGCTAGTGTTTTGGGCAGAGTTGCTTGTTTTCTATTGTTTAAAAGAAAAAAAATATTTTATACCCCACATGGTTATTCTTTCCTTAGAACTGACATTTCAAATTTGACCAAAAAAACCTATTGGCTCATTGAAAAAAAAATTCAGCAATTATTCGGGGGTGTCACAATTGCATGTGGAGACACAGAATATGAAATAGCCAAAAAAATAGGAAAATCATATTTGATACGAAACGGAATCAATATTGAAGAAGTGAGTCAACAATCCATAAAACACCAAAATCAAACTTTAACAATTGGAATTGTAGCGAGAATAACCACTGCAAGAAACCCAAAACTATTCAATGCGATTGCATTGCGCTTTCCCGACTTTAATTTTGTTTGGATTGGAGATGGAGAATTAAATTGCGA
Organism: Flavobacterium sp.; assembly: GCF_035760125.1. Classification (GTDB taxonomy): domain Bacteria; phylum Bacteroidota; class Bacteroidia; order Flavobacteriales; family Flavobacteriaceae; genus Flavobacterium. The sequence continues at coordinate 12,619 of NZ_DASTTN010000488.1, read as the reverse complement.
ATTAACTGCTTCCAATATAAAAATTACAGGTTGGTTCATGGATAGAAATGATGTACTGAAAGAACTCAATGCCATAGATATTTACATTCAAACTTCTCTTTGGGAAGGATTGCCTATCGCCGTTTTGGAAGCAATGGCCATGAAAAAACCGGTTTTGGCAACCAATGTTATTGGTAATAAAGACATTGTTATCCCAAACGAAACCGGTTTTCTTTTTAATGAAATTGAAGAATTGGATAGTTATTTGGAATTATTGAAAGACGACAAAATCCGAAATCAATTTGGAGATAATGCCTATAAAAGATGCAATGCTTTATTTGATAAAAATAAAAATTTAAAAGCTCTAGCTGCTCTTTATCAGCAATAACTTCTGTTGCAGCCAATAACTTCCAAAAATTGCCATCCATAATCCACTGAAAGCAATACCATCAAAGCGCAGTAAAAAATCATCGGTGAGATTTGATGTGAAAAAAAGGAAGAAAAAAGAAATAACTACAGCATTTTTTAAACTAAACCCCAAATAGCCAATTGTAAAAATATAAAGCATAACAACCAAAGGGCCTAATATTCCAAATTTTATTAAAAAATCAAGAAATTGATTATGCGTTGGGAACTCATACTCTGCCAAAAAATGCTGATTTGTTTGCTTGTAATATTTGATTAATTCTGGTTTTCCATCTGATGCTCCTACGCCAAAAGGAAGATTTTTTACTGCGAGCTCCCAACCCGATTTCCATATAGAAACTCGAGTTACAAGAGAATTGAATACTTTAAATTCAGGATGCTCAATTTCGTCCAGTTTACCTATTTTATCCATATAAGCAAAAGTCACCGAAGAATATTTCTCTTTCATATAAGGATTGCTTTGAACAAAAAAGAAAAGTACTCCTCCCAATGTAACTATTAAAACTGCCATAGTTTCTAACACTTTTTTTACATTGTATTTACGCATCACTTCTCCGAAAAAAACCAAAACAAAACCAATCAACACATTAAACAAGGCCATTCTTGTATTTACAAAAAGAACGAAGAAAAAAGACAGTATAAAAGCAATAATGTTGTTCATTTTAAGTGTCCATTTTTCATACAAGCGAAAAGACTCAAAAACAAAAAAAAGACTGCAAATCGACACAAAAGCCAAATGCATATTCAATGCAGGTGCATGAATCCCAATGCTGTTCGAAAACTCATATCCCATCTCCCATAAATCATTTCCGTTTACATATTTATGAATCAATTCAGGAAAATAAATAATAAATCGGATGAAGAAAAAAAGTAAAATAATCGTGGTTGTTAAACTATAAAATCTAAGAATTTTCAAGAACTGAATCCTTTGATAATTCCCTAAAATAAATAGCGGAAAAATAAGAAGTGAACTATATTTTTCTAATGATTTTATGCCCTTAAAAAGAGAATCATTGTTCCAAAACATTATGATTTCCAGAATTAAAGGGGATGCAATAAGGAATACTAAGATCAAAGATTGCTTTGTGTAATTCAGCTTTTTGATAAAAAACAAATTGAAGAGGGCAAACAATATAATCAATAAGGTACATGGTTTTCTAAAAATCATTGCAATGGCAATCAATCCCAGAAAACAGTTGAATATCTTATTAAAGTTTTTTTCTGAAATGGTCATAGTATAATGCATAATAAATTATAGGAAAAACACCTATTTTATGTCGAACAGCAGAACCTAAATCCGGCTCAAAAACACCTTGAACAATAAAAAAGGCAAACAAAATAAGTAAAATCCAAAGTTCATTTTTGTTTTTATCCCTCGCTTCAATACAACTGGAAAATCGAACTAGAAGAATGTAAAACAAGAAAAGCTGCCAGATGACAAAAAGCAATATTTGAGGAGACAAAATATACTTGAATCCGTTGACCGGAACATTAACCGAGAAAAAACCATATACAATACCAACAGTTTCTCCATACCAAGTATCTGGTTTTATTGGAGATATAATGCTAGAATTTGCATCTGCAGAACCCAATCTGGAACTATTCACTACTTCTCTACTGATTTCCGAAAAATAATGTCCTGAAACAACTCCATAGGATAATGATAAAAATATGGCAATTATTAATCCGTAAAAAATAGTGGTTACCGTCTTGTTCTTAAAATTGACTAAACTGGCTCCATACATCGTAATCGCAATAATTGGAATCAGAAAAAAATAAGGTCTGTAAAAAACACCAAAAATAGCGAGTAAAAAAAGAGAGGCAAAAAGTGCTACTCGAAATGAAATCTTTTTATTTAGAAACAAAAAAACAACCAGGGAAACAAATAAATAGGTAATAAATTCCTTGGATGGCATCGACATAAAAATAGCAATCATCAAGATTCCCAGATAGACGATCACATTTTTTATATTTAATTTTTCAAAATCAATAGGAATACCAATTTTATGCAGCACATACATCAGAATGGGAAATTGTATCAATCCGACTATTGGAAAAGGCAAATACCGCAAACCTGTTATTTTATAAAATAAAATAGTAAGCGGATAGCTCCCTATAAAACCTATTTCATTGCCTTTGTCAAGTGCTATAGTAACTGCATCATAAAAAAACCGTTTTGGCAAGACATAGAATGCTAGAACCGTAACCAATAAATTGAGTATAAATAATACAATAAAAGCTGCCGTACTTCTTTTGATTAACATTTGCATAATTATACTATTGTTTGATACAAATGTATGTGTTTCTCAACCATTAATTGTATATCGTATTGTTCCGATCTTTTCAAACAGGAATTTACGGTTTCTTGGTAATGCGCTTCGTTGGTTCTTAAACTTTCTATTTTATTGGCTAAATCCTTAGCCTCGCCTTGTCTAAATAAAATGCCGGCACCAGAAACAATTTCTTGTAAACCGGATACATCAGAAGCGACAAATGGTTTGCCCGAAGCCATTCCTTCAATGCTTGACAATGACAAACCTTCATATCTTGAGGATAAAACAACCACATCGGCCGTCTTTAATAATTGGAGAACATCCATTCTTAATCCCAAAAACGAAACGCGTTCTTGTAACTGAAGTTGTTCAACCAATTCCTGGCACTTTGTTTTAAAAACACCTTCACCAACTAAAATAAGCTTTACACTTTCAGGCAGATACTTTAAAGAATTGATTACCGTTTCCTGATCTTTTTGTTTATCAAATCTTGCCACTTGTATCATCACAAAATCTTGAGCATTAAAAAGAATGGAAATTTCATTTTTAAAATAAGGCTTTGCAGCATGAATTTTTTTTAAATCAATTCCGTTTTCAATTACAACAAATTTAGATTCTCTTATTCCTGTGTAATTTTTAAATGTATTGGAAATTTCATTTGAAACACATACCACTTTGTCATAAAATCGATAAAAAAGCCTGTCGATTACCGCAATAAAACGGTTCTCCAATCTTGGATTTGTCGAGTTATGTTCTGTTAGTAACAATTTAATTTTGGAAAAAGACAACAACTTTGCCAAAACAACCCAATATTGAGAAGGAAATAAATGTACCTGTGCAATATCATATTTCTTCAAAAAAGGAATAAGTTTAAAAATCTGTATCGGATTATAAACCGATTTTAAACCCAATGAATAAATAGAACAACAACCTGTTTCTTTTAATGCTTGCATAAAAGGACTTGGCGTACCATTCAACACCAATAAATCAACTTCGAATCCTTTTTCTCTATAAACAGGTATAGTGTCCAAAAGTAATTTCTCGGCACCTCCTGATGCTAAACTGTTTATGATATGCACTATTTTCATCCTTTAAAACTCAATTTTCTAACTCAAAAAAACTTTTACTCTGTCCTTTTTATAAATTACAACAGCGGCAATACTATTCCAAAAAATAGAACTGGCCACAAATGCAGTTGCTGCACCAGTCATCCCATACTTTGGTATTAACAACCTGTTCAGAGTAAAATTTATAAGTACAGCTACTATTAATATGTTTTGAAAAATATGCTGTCTGCCAGTCATATTCAGATAAATAGGTACAGTACCGAAAGCGGAACATATTCCCTGACCGATAATTAAAATAAGTAAAGCATCCTTTGCCACCACATACCCATTCCCAAAAAAACCTAAAATATACTCTGGAAATAAACAAACGGTAAGTGCTGCCGGAAAAGTCAATAGAAATATCAAACGAGAAGCCTGTTGAACTGTTCTAATCAAATCTATTCTTCTTTTGCTAAAAAAATATTCCGAAATTTTGGTCGAAACGGTAATATTCACTGTGATAATTACCATTGAAAGAATCGTCATCAATTTTATCGCTACCGAATAAAATGCTACCGTTGCATCATCCCTGTATTTTTTTAAAAAAAGAATATCAAAACTCATTAATAAAAACAAAGCCATACCACTGATTGCAATTGGATAAGATTTTGTGAATATTTCTTTATAAGTGAAGTCTGCAACCTTATTTTCAATTTCAGTTTTGCTGAAATAAAAATAAACGATACTGGTTGTTACAATCGAAAGAAGAACAAAGCCTATCAAGAAAACCTCAACCAAATAAGTTTCGGCACCAAAGTAAGAGAGCAAAACGGCTCCAACAATCAATGGGATATATTTAATGGTATTTCTAAAAAGTTCCGCAAGGTAAAAATGATCCAATACGCGAAAAACCTCGGTATTCAAAGTCGATAACCCGTAAAAAAACAACACCATTATCGATTTCAAAAGAATACCGTAAACTCTCGAATCAGAAAAATAATTATTAATAAATTTTTCGTCTATACTCCAAAATATCACTAGAAATAAAACTGACATCAACAGCAACAATCCTACCATTTTGCCATATACTTTTTTGATACCCTCCAAAGAGTTTGAAACCTCAAGTCTGCCTTTAAAATACAATATTGACTGGTCACAGCCCAACAAACAAATGCTTCCGGCCACCAATAGAAAAGAACGGACAAAATCATACTGCCCGACAATTTCTGGCGGATAGGTTTTGGTTAAAAATATAGTGAACCCAAACAAAGTAATTACGCCAAAAACCCTCAAAACCAACGTGATTAAACTTTGATAAACAAAGGGATTTTTGTTGATTTTCAATAATTGATTCCGATTTTTTTTTAACATATTTTGTTCTCCATACTCATTACTTATTCCAAATTTGCATTTGCTTTCAGGGATTGCTTTTTATAAAAAGAAATAAAAAAGCTAAAGAAAATAAAAAGAATAACAAACACTAATGGTAAAATAAAAACGAGTTTCCCTTTAAAGGTCTTATTGCCTTTTATGTTCAAAACCATTCCTTTTTCTTTAATTGCCTTATCCGTATTGTACTGTTCGATTTTTAATGTCCCTATTTGTGCAGATAAAGAATCTTTGGTTCTGATAATAGCATCTATGTTTAAATTTTGATTATAATAAACCAGTTTTTCATTATTTGGATGATTCCCATAAGCTCCCGAAAATTGATTCAAAATTCCATCAATCTGAAGAATAGTAGCTTCTTTACTTTTTATTTTATTTTGAATATTTTGGAAATTTATTTTTTTGTAAGCCTCATAATATGTACTTGTATTCAAATATTTTAAAAGGGGTTCAATAGTGTTTTCGGAAGAAATAACACCAACCGTATTAAGAATGATGGTATGAAGGGTATAATTTTTACTGGTTGTTGTCTCTTTAACAATCGATTTAAGGTCTCCATTTTGAGCCATCAATTGTAATAATTCCATGTTTTTACCATCCTTATTCATCAAATTATATACATCTACAACAGGCTCTATAGAAATGGAAATCATTCCTGAAGGTTTTTCAATACCAATAGATTTTAAAAACAAAGTATCTCTTAAAGCAATTTTGGAAGCTAAAAAATCAATTTTGGAATACAGATAATCCGTTGATTTAAAATTTGGACCAATAAGGATTTTTTGTTCAAAACGAGAACTTACTTTCTCCAAGAAAAAACCTGTCACTAATCCAATAACCACCAGGACTGCTATAATAATTGCATTTTTTACAAAAAAATGAATAATCCTAAACAACAAAGTATTAATCCATTCGAAGAAATCCCCTATTCTGCTAAAAACCGTCAGTAAGTCAATTTCTGGATTATTTTCCTTTTGTGCACCCATATTGTGTTTTTATTTTACATTAAAAATTTGTTCCAATATCTTAATCGTGATCAGATATGTAGGTTTTACCCCTGTGGTTCCCAATCCTCCAGATGCCAATGTGCTTCCTGTTTCCAAAGGATTATCAGAGGCATAATAAGCATAGCGTACTTTGATATCGTGAGGAACACTTTTTCTGATTTTGGAAGCCGATTGAATCGCTTTTTGGTAATATGAGCCTTCCATTTCCAACCCAATAACACCCCAGGTCGATTCATGGAAGAACTTCAATAAATCTCTATTTTGCAATGATGTTCCAAGAACCGTAACCATTGGTCCCGCAAAAATTGCTATTTCATTACCTTCGAACATTTCGGCAGTCAATTCATTTTCGAAGAAATAATTATCGGCTGTTCCCTCATTGATATGTGCATTCGGAATCATGATATCTCCTTTTCCTCCTTCCAGAATTCCTGCTTTCCCCATAATCGAAACCGATTTTACGTTAAGCAAAGTATCTTTTTTATAGGGTTTCAATAATTCGTCTATCGTTTCATAAGCTTGTTCTCCAAAAGCATAGTCCATAACAATAATAACTGGTTTTTTCTCTCCTAAATCTGCCTTCGGAAAAGATGATTTTGACCAATCAATTTTGGCTGTATCAAAAATTTGTACATCTATATTTGTTCCAGAAGTATCCGGAAGAGAAATCATCCCTTGCTTCAATGCAACTGCTTCCACCTGATTGCGAAGTTCATTTGCCCCCGACTTGCTCAATTCTTCATAAATAAAGAAATCAGTTTTGTCTTTGAATTTTGTTTTCAGAATGGGTGTCGCAAAAATAGAATTCATCACCGAGTGCATATTGGCACTAATCACGTGAATTGGTCTATCCAGCAATTGATTTGCTTTCAAAACTTCCTTGATGTTGGTTGCCCAAACTTCTCCATGGATATGATGTCCCAATCGTTCTCTGAGAATAGGGCTGAACGTAATGGTTCTTTTATTGTTCTCAACAACTTCTTCTATAGCCAATTTTCCCAACCAATAAATCACGTGTAAAAAACGATCGGGTGCTGCTTCGGTTCCAAAAGCATCGTAAATGTCCAAAACCTCCTCAAAGGTTCTCCCCAGAATATTGGCAGCATGGGAAATTGCCTTTTCTTTTTCAACAAGACTCAGTTTTTTGTTTTGAGAAGCTGCTACTTCCAATTTTATCCAATCGCGGGAAACCTCACCTGCATCATCAAGTAAAATTCTATTTTTAATTTTGTGTGATTCTATAAAAATAAAAGTCAAATGGGTCAGAATATCGTAAATGTCCGATCTTCCTCGAGTGATCTCGACATTCATCTGTTCCTCGTCTATACGGTAGCAATTGCGACGTCTTTTTGGCGGAACTATAGCTTTAAAATGTGATTTGGAATAGCCTTCATCCGAGGTCAAATTAATAAAACGGCACTCTTCGATTCCTATGGGAAGACGCTCAATAACGTATAAAAGTCCATTTAATTCAACTTTTTCTTCGGCAATATTTCCATAAATTTCAGGTCTTAGGGCCAATAAAGCTTCTCTTAATGTATCCCCGGAAATTCCCATCGGTTTATAAAATCCTCTATTGAAAAGATGGCGCATCGTGATGTACATTTTTTCAATTGCAGCCGATGATTCTTGTGCTCTGGATCTGGATATATTTTTAGTTTCTTTCATGCTTATATTCTTTTATACCCTCAAATGTATAGTTTTTATTTTTGGTTTAAAACAGCTACAATACTCCTGTCATTAGAAAGTCTTGGGATTTTATTCTGTCCGCCCAATTTTCCAATTGATTTCATGTAGTTCTGAAAACCGTTTTTAGCCACTTTTGTAATAACCAGTTTTTTCAAAACATGTCCCACAATCAAGTCGTCATAATAAATGTTTTGCTTTCGCATAGCATTGTCTAGCGCTTCCGCAAAAGTGTTACTGTCGTCTGGTTCATTTTCAAATTCAATAAACCATTCGTGATACGGCAAGCCCTCTAATGGCGTAATTTGTGGTGCTACGGTAAATTCATTGACACTTACGTTTGTTCCCTCCATCGCTTCCTTCAAAGCGTGTTCAACCTCTTTCCCAATAACGTGTTCTCCAAAAGCCGAAATATAGTGTTTGATTCTCCCCGAAACAATAACTCGATAGGGTTTCAAAGATGTAAACTGAACAGTGTCGCCGATATTGTAACCCCAAAGTCCAGCATTGGTAGAAATAATCAAAACATAGTTTACGCCCAACTCCACTTCACCTATCGTATATCGTTTTGGGTTTTCTGTAAAAAAGTCTTCGCTCTTTATAAATTCGTAAAAAATTCCAGAATTCAGCAACAGTAACATTCCTTTTTCTTTTTGGGAATCCTGGTAGGCAAAGAAACCTTCAGAAGCTGGAAATAACTCGATACTGTCTACTTTTCTTCCTATTAAATTTTCGAATTTGGCTCTGTAAGGTTCATAATTAACTCCTCCGTAAATAAACAAATTGAAGTTCTTGAAAATCTCTCCTACGGGCTTTTCTGCTCTTTGTTGCAGTTTTTCAAAATACATTTGCACCCATGACGGAATTCCCGAAATCACGGTCATATCTTCCTTGATTGTTTCATCAACAATGGCGTTTACTTTGGTTTCCCAATCTTCAATACAATTGGTTTCCCATGAAGGCAGTCGGTTTTTTTGCAGATATTTGGGAACAAAATGCGCCACTATTCCAGACAGTCTGCCTAGTTTTATTCCGTATTTTTCTTCAAGAATAGGGCTTCCTTGCAAGAAAATCATTTTACCGTTTACAAAATCAGCTTTTTTGGTTTCGTGTATATAAAGCAAAATAGCATTTCGAGCCGCTTCAATATGATATGGCATTGATTCCTTGGTCAACGGAATGTATTTGGCACCCGATGTCGTTCCCGAAGTTTTGGCAAAATAAAGTGGTTTCCCTTTCCAAAGTATATTTTCTTCCCCTTTTACCAATCTATCCACGTAGGGCTTCAAACCTTCATAATCACGAACAGGAACTTGATTGGCAAAATCCACATAGGTTTTTATCTGGTCAAAATGATGATCTTTCCCAAATTCAGTTTGCTTTGCGGTCTGTATCAAATTTTGGAAAACAGCTTTCTGGGTTTCAACCGGAGAATTGGCCCAAGCTTGTGTCTTTTTATATATTTTTTGTGCAAATATTTTTGCTGCAATCGATTTTAGTGACATTCTTTTGGGCTTTGTTTAAAAATTGTAATGTTCTGTTATAATTCCGAAGCTCTTCGGATTATTTTTTAGTGTTTTGACTCTTTCTTTTTGTGGAGGATTGCTGAGTATTCTCTTCTTTATTCACTCTTTCCCTCAACTCCTTTTCTTTTTCAGAAGGCGATAAATCTACAGGTTCTGCAGCTTCATCAGCACTTGAAAGTATAGAATCTTTATTGAATTTGGCGTATTCTAAATCACCATTCAGCACTTTTTGAATCGATTTTATATAGGTTTCATTTTTCTTCAAAGCAATCGAAAGGGAATCTGATTTTAATGCCAAAACTGTTGCGTCTCTTTTTAATTGAGAAGAAGAATAACCGGGTATGAATTCTCTTAAAGGCGTAAAAGCAATCAAAACGGTTGTTATCGAAATCAAGAAAATAGCGCCTAATGAAAGCGAAACAAAGACACTCATAATGTTCAATTTGAAAGAAAAAATTTCCTCAAAAGTATCTTCATTCAAAATTATTAATCGGTTTTTGATTAATAATCTGTCAAAAAACTTCTTCTTTTTTAATCGATTACTGGACATGGTATTTGTTTAAGTCACAAATATAATAATTTAAAGTGTTGCCAACACTAGCCTCTTCTAAGTAGTTGAATTCCTAGCCCTACAATTTTATAAAATATTTAACGCTGTCAAAAGCAAATAAATCAATCAAAATGAATGTGTATTAAGTTATTCTATATACATTTGCACATTAGATTTATTACAAATTTGCTACGGCATTAAATATTCAATCATGGGAAGATTAGGTTTACCAGAAATCCTTGTTATATTGGCAGTTGTTTTATTACTTTTTGGAGGTAAAAAAATTCCAGAATTAATGAAAGGTTTAGGAAGCGGTGTTAAAGAATTTAAAAACGCAGCCAAAGACGATCAGCCAGCTGACAAAAAAGAAGAAGAAACGAAATAAGAATTTTGATAAAAAATTCCTAAATCTTAAATTCCAAATTCCAATTTTATATAGGGAGTTTGGAATTTTTTATTTAAAAAAAAAGCCTTTTCAAGAGTTGAAAAGGCTTTTTTTGGCAACAAAATTAACTAATTTTTATAGGTAACTCCCATATCCTCAATCGAAAAATGGTCGGTCAAGAGATGCAATAAATGATCCCTTAATTCGATATATTCTGGGGTTTTTACGATTTCAATCTTGTTTCTCGGCCTTGGCAAATTTACCGTAACAATCTCGCGAATAGTTGATGCTGGGCCATTGTGCAAAACCACAATTCGGTCTGACAAAAACAGTGCTTCCTCAATATCGTGCGTAATCATCACGATCGTTTTTTCTCTGTTATTCAAATTCCATAATTTCAAAACTTCAAGCTGCATAGAACCTTTCGTTAAGGCATCCAATGCGCCAAAAGGCTCATCCATCAACAATACTCCAGGATTTATGGCAAAAGCTCTCGCGATGGCCACTCTTTGTTTCATCCCGCCCGAAAGTTGTCCTGGCAATTTATCTTTATGTTGAAACAAATTAACCATTTTAAGATTTTTAATCACGATTTCGTGTTTCTCGGCTTTGGAACAATCCATAACCGAATCCACTGCCTGAAAAATGTTGTTTTCTACCGTTAACCAAGGCAATAACGAATAGTTTTGAAAAACGATACCACGGTCCGGTCCTGGTCCCTTGATGTTTTTATTATCTAATACTACAGATCCTCCTGTTGGGGTAAGCATCCCTCCTATGGCGTTCATAATAGTCGATTTTCCACAACCTGAATGTCCAATGATGGATATGATTTCCCCTTTTTTGATAGAAAGGTTAATGTCTCTTACTGCAATGTATTTCCCTTTTGGAGTTGGAAAAGATATTTCCAAATCTTTTATTTCTAAATAGCTCATAACGTTTGTTTTTTTTAGTTAAAAAAGTTTCTAAGACTCTAAGTTTCTTAGCATTTTCCTAAGCTTTATACGATACTTTGTTTTCAATCATTGTAAAAAATCCGTCAAAAATAATTCCCACAAATCCGATGATGATAATGGCCGAAATCACTTTTTCCAAGCTCAATGCATTCCAGCTGTCCCATACAAAAAACCCAATTCCCGCACCACCCGATAACATTTCGCCGGCAACAATTACCAACCAAGCAACGCTGATGCTCAATCGCAATCCTGTTATAATGTGTGGCAAAGTGTATGGAAAAACAACTTTGGTTAAATAACGCCATTTTGAAAAACCAAAAGCTTTGGCGACATTTTTATGGTCTTGCGGAATAGTCCCAACCCCAAAAGCGGTGTTGATTAATGTGGACCACAAAGAGGTAATAAATACTATGAATATTGTCGCCATTCCTGTGTCTTTGAAAACAACCAAACCGATAGGAAACCAAGCCAAAGGTGAAACCGGTTTTAAGAACTGAACGATAGGATAAAACACTTTTTTGAAAAAAGAACTCGCTCCAATCAGGATTCCGAAAGGAATTGCAAATAAAGAACCCAATGAAAATCCTAATAAAACGGTTTTTATAGAGACAAACAGTTGCAGTCCAATTCCTTTATCGTTTGGACCGTAATCATAAAACGGATCACTCAGCATTTCATATAATACTTTCAAAGTAGCCGTTGGCCCAGGAAGTGCTTCCTTGGTATAATAACTCAATAAGCTCCAAAATCCACAAAAAATGGTCAATCCAATACAAGCAAATCCAATCGATTTTGCTTTTTCTAAAATATAACGTGACGCTTTTTTAAGGCTTTTTTTCTTAATTACTTTACCAAAAGTGTTTAGAAGTGAATAGCTTCCTGCTATCTCTTCTTGTTCGATTGTTGCTGTAGTTGAATTTGACATAATTATAGATTTTAATATTATTTTTAATATTTGTGTTTACAGCGGGTGTTTACTACCACTATTATTGGTGCTTACTACCAATAGTGTTGGTGTTTACTACTACTTATCAATGGATTTCAATCCGATGCTTCCTCTGGATTGATCAATAAGCCATAGTCCTCTAAATAGCCCGCCAAACATTTTAACGTTTCACCACTTTTAAATATGCCGATGGATTTGCCGGGTTGAACACCGTTTTGTCCATTGTAAGCGAGAAAGGTTTCATATCGTCTGTTGGGATTTTAATTTTCATGCTTTTGGCCACTTCTTCGTATAAATCCTGAAGGATCAATTTATCGGCAATCGCTTTATAATTAGGTTCCTCTTTCAGATATCCAAAGCGTACAAATTGTGCCATAGCCCAAATAGCGTGTGATTTTCGAGGGTAGTTCACTGTTCCGCCCTTGTAAAACAACATATAATTATTACTGT
>NZ_DASTTN010000487.1:0-2553 GCF_035760125.1 Flavobacterium sp. | reverse complement strand
AAAAGGATTTTATTTCGCGAAATACAATTGACTTCATTTATTTTTCTGTTTAATCATTTATTTGCCACAAAGCGCAAATATACTAAGTTTTTTAATCCGAAATTTGCAGTCTAAAAACTGCAATCTAAAATCTGCTTACTGTAAACTTACTAATTTATCGACGCTCCAAGCTTCTGGTTTTGCATTGAATAATTGTTTGGTAAATGTCCAAACAGTATTGAAAAGCTCTGAATTTCGATAGTTTTCCAAATCAGCTTCGGTTTCCCAATAACTATAAGTAAAAAAAATACTTTTGTTGTTTTTGTCCTGATATAGTTCGAGAAAACTATTTCCGGGAGCATTTCGTATTTTATCTTTCATTAATTCAAAGTTTTCCAAAAAGGCAGGGATATTTTCCTCGTGAAAACTCAGTTTTACTATTCGTACAAACATGTTTATAATTTATTTAATGCAAAAGCAATATCAATTTTTTTTAAAAAATATTAAGGTCAATTTTTAAATTGTATCGAAATCACATCCCTATAATTAAGTCCGAGCAATGTGCTAGCGGAACCTACAGTTAATGGATTACTTCTAAAAATGGCAATTTCAAGAAAACCAGCTTCATTGAAAATAGCCAATCTTTGACCTTCATAATACTTTACGGGATATTTATCCGAACTGGCAATGGCTGAATAATAGGGTAAAATAGTTTTGATGGATTGGTTTCTATATATAATTTCATAGTCCCTTCCTTTGACACATTCCAAAAATTGCTTTTTGGAAATATTGGTCACCACATTTCCAAAATGATCGATGTAAATTACATTTCCTTTTAATTGATTTCCATCGTCTGTAAGGACTACTTGTAAATCGGTTACTTGTTTCAAGCTTTTAATTTCTTTCCCAATTACGTTAAGAACTCCACCTTTTGCAATATGACAAGCTACTTTAACAAAAACATCCAAATCGGTAGCATCGTTATGAAGTCGATCGTGAATAGTTATTGCGACTATTTTTTGAGGAATAATTTTTTGCGAAAGCATACTTAATATGCCATTATCGGCGGCAATAAAAAAATGATCATTCCATTGCATGGCAATATGCTGATTTTCTTTATTAGATTCTAAATCGACTCCTATAATATGAACAGTCCCTTTTGGGAAACTGTCATAGGACGCCGAAATAATATAACTGGCTTCAACTGTGTTGAATGGATCGATATAATGTGAAATGTCAATAATTGTAGCGTCAGAATACTCAGATAATATTTTCCCTTTCAAAGCACCAACAAAGTGGTCTTTCAAGCCATAATCGGTAGTAAGGGTAATTATTGACATAAAATTGTTTATAACTATTGGGTTTTGTAGCGACCGAAACTTATTTTTTCTTAAATTTGAGAAATGCAAAGCTAAAGTATTTTATACTTTATTTGAACAGAATTTAATCAGAATTAAAAACAAAAATTTATGCCTAAGTTTATTGTTGTTTTTTTTCTTTTCTTTTGTAGTCTGCATTGTTTTAGCCAGAACGGTTTGTCAAATACCACAATAGATAAATCGAATTTTTCAGGCAAATCAGGCGAAATCGAAAAAGAAAAAATAGAAGCCGAAGTAGCGAGAGATATAAACGGAACCGAGATTGAATTACTTTTTAAAGACAATCTTTGTGAAATTTTATCTATTAAAGCTTCCGATTTTTTGAATGAGTCTATGTTAAAAAAATTAAAAGCTAACGTATAATTTAGAACTAGAACACTCCGGATTCTAGAAAGATGTTTTTTAGTATTATTTACCGATTTAGAAATTAAAAACTGTGATAGAAGTATTGCAGCGTAAATATTAAAATTGATTTAACTCAATTAATTAACTTAAAAACTTCTTATTTTGAACGAAAGAATCATCGAGCTCATCGACATTGCTCCAAAAGATTTTTGGGGCACTCACGACTCACACCTAGAGTCAATTAAGAAATATTATCCAAAACTAAAAATTGTCGCAAGAGGTACTACTCTTAAAGCTTTTGGAGATAAAGATGTTTTAGACGAATTTGAAAAGCGGTTTCAGCGCCTGATGTTGCATTTCACAAGATATAATACAATCGACGATAATGTAATCGAACGAGTGATTCAAAGTGACGATCAGGATGACAGAAAAGCTTTTGGTCATGACAAAATTTTGGTTCATGGCGTAGGTGGAAAAATCATTAAACCTATGACTCCCAATCAACAGTTGTTGGTTGATACGATGGAAAAAAATGATATGGTTTTTGCCGTTGGGCCAGCTGGTACTGGAAAAACCTACACAGGTGTTGCCATGGCTGTTAAAGCTCTAAAAGAAAAACAAGTCAAACGTATTATTCTGACCAGACCTGCAGTGGAAGCGGGAGAAAATCTAGGTTTTCTTCCCGGTGATATGAAAGAAAAGCTAGATCCTTATATGCAACCTTTATATGATGCATTGCGAGACATGTTGCCCAATGAAAAATTGGAAGATTATATCTTAAAAGGAATTATTCAAATAGCACCTTTGGCTTTCATGCGTGGACGAACTTTAGATCATGCTTTTGTAATTT
>NZ_DASTTN010000486.1:0-4610 GCF_035760125.1 Flavobacterium sp. | reverse complement strand
GGACGTGCTTTTGTGGATTCTGCTCCTGTTTTGGATAAAGCTTGGGCTGCCAAAAGCGGTTTAGGGTGGATAGGTAAAAACAGTAATTTGCTGACTCAAAAAGTAGGTTCTTTTTATTTCATAGCTGAGCTTATCATCGATTTAGATCTAGAATATGATCATGCCGTTACAGATCATTGCGGAACCTGTACGGCCTGTATTGATGCTTGTCCAACAGAGGCAATTGTGGCGCCTTATGTTGTGGATGGCAGTAAATGTATTTCTTACTTCACTATAGAACTTAAAGAGAATATTCCTTCGGATATGAAGGGTAAATTTGATGATTGGGCTTTTGGCTGTGATACTTGTCAAGATGTTTGTCCTTGGAATCGTTTTTCAAAATCTCATAATGAACCTTTGTTCAGTCCCAATCCCGAATTACTTTCGATGTCCAAAAAAGATTGGATCGAAATAACCGAAGAAACTTTTAAAATCGTATTTAAGGATTCTCCTCTTAAACGATCAAAATTTCATGGCATTCAGAGAAATATAAATTTCTTGAAAATATAGTTTTTAACAATGTGTTTTTTAAACTAGTGTAGACTTTTGAATTGTTATTAAAGTTTATTTTTGCTTTGTTTTATGTTGTCATTTTTTTAATAGAACTGTATTTTTGGTTTTATTCATGTGTCTATTTATCAGCATTTTACTTATTTGTCTTATTGAAAGCGCACTTCGTCGTTTAAAAGCGTCTTTTATCGGTTGTTGTTAACAAGTTGTATGAGATTTTTATATTTTCGCTGCAACCTTGTCTACTTATTAACACTGCTAAAAAAAATTATATTGAAGAAAACTACTTACGCGTACTACAATTTACTTCCAAAATCTTTTTTATTTTTTTTACTCTCCGCAAATTTTATTTCTGCGGCGGATAAATCAACCATTTTTTCAAATGGCGCGATGGAAATTTCATTATCACAAACTCCACTTTGTAATGAAGTTTTGTTTCACAATCGTTTGGATAAAAGTATTCCTTCTCTCGAAAGTAAAGACACCTTTGCTCAAAATCCTTTTTTGATTTTGGAAGGAAAAACTTGTGTCATTTGTTTATTTGATGAGATTAAAAGCCTTCGTAAAGTGTTTTATTATCAAAGTAGTGCAGTTTTTAGTATTGCTAAAATCATGGTGAAGTTTGTTCAAGCCTTTAAAAACTATTCTATATGAATACTAAGTTTATAATGACAAAAAATATCGCATTTATTACCCTATTGTTAGTCATGTCTTTCACTAAGGTGATGGGGCAGACTCCAGGACTAATTTATCAGCCTGCGACTGGATCTGGCAAGCTTGTTTTAGATCCTAATGGAGACGGCTATGTATCCGCTACAACTGCCGGTTTTACAACGGATGACCAATTGCAAAGTGAAATTCCTTACAATTCACTGGTTTTTCCTATGGTGGAGCCTAATAGCGATCTAAGCTCTGGGCCGAGTTGTAGTTTTACGGATTTTGTAGATCAGGGAGATCAGGATCCTGTTCAATCATATTTAGATTCTAATGGAAATTGGCTTTTCAGGATGCGAATGGGGACTACTGCACCGAATTCTAAAAGCTATAGTATCCTGATTGATACAGATGGTAAATTTGGATCCTCAGGACCTAATGCCGATCCACAATATTCAAGTTCCAATCCGGGATTTGAAATAGAAATCGTGTTGGCAACGAATTTCGGTGTTTACATATACAATGTAAATAGTACTAGTGGTTGTTCGCTTGTTAAATCTTACGTAGGGACAACAAATTATCAAAAATCGGTGGCTCTGACTACTAGTTGTGGCAATCCGGATTATTTTTATGATTTCTTTGTACAAATGAGTGATTTGTCTTTTGGGATGACTTCAGCAACACCTGTTCGAATGGCTATGGTTGATAATATGGGAGCTGAGAAATCGACGGTTTGTAATCCTGCTTCAGCTTCGGATATTGCTGGTATAGATTCCTCTTGTGGAAGTCTTGAAAATTGTTTTGGTGTTATAGTTGATAATTATACGCCTTGTCCTCCCGGTCAAGTCTGTCAGGATCGTTCTACATGCCCTATAATTAATGGGCCTATATATACCGATAATAGTACTATTACGGGTACTTCAACCGAAGCTTCGGGCACTAATATAACAGTTAGTGTTTATGCCAGTGATGGAACTACATTAGTTCGAAGTGGAACTACCACTACTACGGGAACTACTTGGACGATTAATATATCATCGCTAAGTCCATCAGGGACATTAACAACTGGACAAATTGTAAGAGCTAAGGCTACAGCAAATGGGAAGGGAGCGTCAATTGATAATTGTAGTGAAAAGACGGTTTTGGGAGCGCCTTGTACAACAGCTGCACCAACTTCAATTACTACTGCTAATTCAGGAAAGGACATTGTAGTTGGATATGCTTCACTTACGGGGGTTGTAACAGTCAATGTTTATAATGCTAATGGAACTGTTTGGCAGTCATTTACTTCTGGTAATGTAACTAGTAGTCAGGCAACACTTTCAGGAGGCAGTCCAATAACAAGTAATGGCTCTAAAGTTCCAGATGGAACATATTATGCTACAATAACTTTCGGGGGATGTACATCTCCTCCTCTAGAACAATGCATTGGATCAAATATTGCTGCAGCACCTACGGTAACCTCACCAATTTCAACTGGAGCAACAACGGTTGCAGGTACAGGTTTAGTTGGATATAATGTTATAGTTTATGCCGATGGAGTAAAAATTGGGACTGTAAATAATTTGGCCAGCACTAGTTGGTCTGTAACAGTGCCAGCATTGACAAAGTGTCAGGTTATTACAGCAAAACAGAATAGAGTTTCGATAAATAACGCCTCAGATACTGGTAATTGTAATTCTCCTGCATCTACATCAGTTACAGTTTCCAAGACTGCAGCGACACCAGTCATAACAACCTATAGTTGTGTAGCATCTCCGTATGTTATCACAGGAACATCTACTGAAAATGGTGGAACTATTACTTTGTATCAACCAAATTCAGCAGGTACGGCAGTTGGAACTGGAATTGTTAGTGGAGGGTCTTGGTCAATTGTGCCATCTGTTTCATCAGGTACTATAGTTGCAAAAGTAACCTCAGGAGCTTGCCTCACATCTAGTTTAGATTCGGCTCCAGTTACATATTCAAGACAACCAAGCATTGCGGCTTATACGATAGGAATTACCAATCCTGTAGAAGGTCAGACTTCTGTAAGTGGTACTATATCAGGAGGTACTTATCCTGTGACGGTCACTTTGTATCAAGACGGATCAGCTATTGTTAATAGTTCTTCGGTTCCATATACTGCAGTCGTTTCTGCGGCAGGAGCTTGGACTATCAATGGTTTGTCATCGACCGATTTATATTTAGGTGGTGTAATTCAGATCTCTTTAACCGGCACAGGTTGCGAAAGCGGATTGAGTACAACAACAGCTACTGTACAATGTACACCTCCAATACTTCAAACTTATACTGGAGGCAGTAAAAGTTATTGTAATGGATCGGCAGGATCCATAAGCCTGAATTCATCGGAATCTGGAGTGCTTTATGAATTGGTTAATGGTGCGGGTACTACAGTTGGGCCTTCCACAGTAGGTACGGGAAGCGCAATAACTCTGTCCACAAATGCATTGACAGCTAATTTGACAAATCTGTATGTAAAAGCATATAAAATATTAAATACAAGTTGTTCGATAACATCTACTGTGGCAATTAATTTTGATACGCAATCGCCTTCTCCTACAGTTACTTTTCCGAGTACAGCGCTTTCAGTTCAACAAGGAATCACTACTCTTAATTTACCTTATTCGGCAAGATCGGCTTCTCCTTTAGCTGATAGATACACAATTGATTATTCAATTGCAGCCAACAATCAGGGATTTGTAGATGTGACATCCCCTGCAACAATTTCTTCAAACTCTGGGAATATTATACTGTCAATTCCAGTTGCTGCTGCCTTGGGTAGTTATACAGGAACGATAACTGTTACTAATAGTAGTGGTGGTTCATGTATATCCGCTTATAGTTTTTCGGTTGCTGTTTTTGGAGCATCGTCACCTCCTGTAATTAGTGTAAATCCTTCAAATGTGTCTATTTGTAGCGGCACACCAACAATATTAAATGTTACTGCTTCGGGTTCAGGAACATTAAATTACCAATGGCAGGAGGCTTCATCCTTTGGAGGTCCTTATGGCCCTGTTGTCGGTGGCTCAGGTGCGGCATCTGCAAGTTACACGACTCCTGCTCTAACTTTGACTAAATATTACCGAGTGTTAGTTTCGAACACACCTAGTACAGGCACAACAACCAGTAATGTGGCAACCGTAACGGTAAATTCACCTATTGCTCAGACAATAACGGGTACTACCCCAATATGTGTTGGAGGTTCAGCAACTTGGACCAGTACCACTTCAGGAGGTTCATGGTCGAGTGCCACTCCTGCTGTTGCAACAGTTGATGCAGTAACAGGTTTGATAAATGGTCTTTCGGCAGGAACATCGGTAATTACTTATTCAGTAACAGTTGGAGGGTGTGTTAATACGGCTAATAAAACCGTAACGATAACTCCAACGGTAGGTACTCCAGTA
>NZ_DASTTN010000485.1:0-6494 GCF_035760125.1 Flavobacterium sp. | reverse complement strand
ACTGCAAATGGGTTTTATGGCCAAAGGATATTCTGCCAATGAAGCTTTGTCCAAAGCCTATAAAGTAATCGAAATGAAAGTAATGGCTCAAAGTTCTGTACTCTCATTTATGGATATCTTTATGTATCTCGGAATCTTATTCTTACTGTGCATTCCTTTTATTCTTTTGATCAAAAAAGGAAAAAACAAAATAGATCCTGCCGAGGCGATGCATTAGGTTTTAGATTGCAGTTTGCAGAATTTAGAATTGAGTTTGCTAATAATTAGAAGCGGAAAGATTAGGCATTTTCAGCCAGCATGGGTCCCGCTATCCGTTACAATCCACGCCCCAAAAGCGTGGGATTTCCACTGCTATCGGGGCTAAAGAGAGAGATTTCGCTTTTTTGCCAAGATTTTTAAAAAAAATAATGAGCTCCGAATTTCACTAATAAATAGTGAGATTCGGAGCTTTTTTCATTTCTAAAATCTGAAATCTCGTAAAAACCTATCCGAAGGAGACACTAACTTATCAGAAGGGGATAATTGGGATTCCGAAGATGGTATCAGACTTTTAGAAGGTCGCATCAAGCATTCCGAAGACTGTAACAGAGAGTCCGAAGCTTGTATCAAGCACTCCGAAGACCGTATCAGGGAGTCCGAAGCTCACATCAGGGCATTCTTTTTTCTTCGGATGCTCTATTTTACTGAGCGGAACACAAAAGCAGTTGAAATAAACAAAATTTATGCTTTGTAAGTTTGTGACTATTATTTTCTATATTTGAAATAAAGTTAAAAGAAACAAACTTTTACCAATCTCCCCAAGTAAAAATGTATATACGAAGGTTTGTATCACAAATAAACCAGTTACCTGCAATTTCTATAGAAATCGAAAATTAACTTTTAAAGTATTTAACATTAATAATTTTATCATGAAAAAAAGATTCCTTTATTTTTTGTTTTTTGGCTTATTGTTAAGCAATGTTTATTCACAAACGGATTCCATAACTTCTTATACTAAAAAGACCTATATGATTCCTATGCGTGATGGCGTAAAACTTTTTACAGTAATACTTTCGCCATCACAGCAGATAAAACCAAACCCTTTCTTACTGGAAAGAACACCTTATGGCTCTGACTTTCCTTTAGCAGAAGGCGAAACCATTCCTGTAAACAAAATGGGATCTTTAGATGAATATGCTCGTGATGGTTATATTTTCGTATTCCAAGATATACGTGGAAAATTCAAAAGCGAAGGTACTTTTGAAATGACTCGCCCACTCTATCATCTCATTGACAAAACAAAAACAGATGAGAGTACTGATGCTTATGATACTGTAGATTGGCTAGTGAAAAACATTGCAAATAATAATGGTAAAGCGGGTATTCATGGTGTATCTTATCCAGGGTATCTAGCACTTGATGCTGCAGTAGACCCACATCCAGCACTAAAAGCAAGCTCTCCTCAAGCATCTCCTGCAGATATGTTTTTGGGAGATGATTTTCATCACAATGGAGCATTCCGTTTAAGCTATGGTTTTGAATACAGTTATATGGTTGAAAATGATAAATTATCTAATAGTGATTTCCCTTTTCCACAATATGACCTCTACAATTGGTATTTGCAATTGGGCTCCTTGAAAAATGTGAATGAGAAATATTTTAAAGGAAAACTGCCGGCATGGAACGATTTCATAAAACATCCAAACCATGATGAATTTTGGGCAAAAGCATCTACACTTACTTACATTAACACTCCACAGATTCCAATTATGCATGTAGGCGGTTATTTTGATCAAGAAGATTTAAATGGTCCTCAGATTATGTATCAGCATTTAGAAAAAAAAGATAATTTGAACCGCAACTTTATTTGCCTCGGACCATGGAACCATGGCGGATGGGAACGTAAAAAAGGAGATAGTCTTGGTGAAATAAAATTTGGCAGTAACACCGCAGCTTGGTTTCATACATTTGAAAAACAATGGTTTGATTATTGGCTGAAAGATATTGGAAAAGGGAATTTTTCTGAAGCCAATTGTTTCCAAACAGGCAGCAATACTTGGAAGACTTATGAATCATGGCCACCCAAAAAAGCGGAATTAAAAAAATTATATGCCAATGCTAATCATAAAACCAGCTTTACAAAACCTTTTTCAGCAGATGGTTCTATAAGTTATGTGAGTGATCCTGCCAGCCCAATACCTTACCGTACTTTACCCATTGAAGCTACTTATGGAGAAGGAAGCCGTTGGAATTCTTGGCATGTTGCAGATCAACGTTTTGTGTCTACTAGACCTGATGTAGTAAGTTTTGTGATGGACAGCCTAAAACAAAATATTACAGTTACCGGAAAAGTTATTGCTCATCTCTTTGCATCAACTACTGCCTCTGATGCCGATTTTGTAGTAAAGCTAATTGATGTTTATCCTGCCATTGATCATACAGACTTAAAGATGAGTGGCTATCAATTACCGATAGCAATGGAAGTTATTAGAGGACGTTTTCGCAAAAGTTTTGAAAATCCTTCTCCTCTTGAACCAGGTAAAATAGAAGAATTCCTTATTGATTTACACGATATCAATCATACTTTTTTAAAAGGACATCAAATGATGATTCAGATACAAAGTACTTGGTTTCCAATTATTGATCGCAATCCACAAAAATATGTTCCAAATATTTTTGAAGCAAATGAGAGCGATTATATAAAAGCAACTCATACTATTTATTTCAATAATCAATATGCAACTTATATTGAATTGCCTGTGATAAAAGAGTGAAAAATTAAAACCTGCTGCTAATAGCCTTTTGGACCAGAATATTGCATACAATTCTTTTCACCATCAGCTAATGACTCACAGTCATTCTGAAATCACAATTCAAGTGATGCCAGACTTAAGTCCAAGCCTTTGTTGTATATCACATTTGTACAAATAAATTTAAATAAATTTAAAATTATGAGAGTATTTAGTTTTTCAATATTAGCCTGCTTAATGTGTACTGTAAGTCATGCACAGACTTTCACAAGACAAGACTCTTTAAGAGG
Source organism: Flavobacterium sp. (assembly GCF_035760125.1). GTDB lineage: Bacteria > Bacteroidota > Bacteroidia > Flavobacteriales > Flavobacteriaceae > Flavobacterium. The sequence goes on along the minus strand of NZ_DASTTN010000485.1, from coordinate 3,475 downwards.
CACTATCACTAATGAAAGAGTATGGTGGGACCTATCCTATTATCATCTTGACATAGCAGTTGATATTGACAAACAAACCGTTCAGGGATCAAATACCATTAAGTACAAAGTATTGAAGCCAAATCAAATAATCCAGATTGATCTTCAGCCTCCAATGGACATTTCCAAAGTTACCCAGGAAGGAAAAGAACTAAAGTACACTAGAGATGGAAACGCTTATTATATTGAATTACAAAAAAAACAAGTACCCGGAACATCCAATGAAATTATCGTTCAATATGGTGGGAAGCCAAAAATAGCACCAAAACCACCTTGGGACTCTGGACTGGTATGGAAAAAAGACAGCCTTGATAATCCCTTCGTTTCAAGTATAAGCTGGGGTGCAGGATCAAGTCAGTGGTGGCCTTGCAAAGACCATATGTATGACGAAGTGGATAGCTTGAAATTCAGTATCAATGTTCGTAAAGGTCTCATGGCGGTAGCCAATGGTAGATTGATCAAAACAGAGCAGAAGAAAAACAATACCACTACCTATCACTGGTTTGTAAAAAATCCAATTAATAATTATGGAGTAAACTTTAACATAGCCAACTATGCCAATTTTTCTGAGATCTATAATGGTGAAAAAGGCCCATTGAATTGTAATTATTATGTATTGAAACAAAATCTTTCGAAGGCGAAAGAACATTTTAAGCAGGTGCCTATGATGCTAAAAGCCTTTGAGCATTGGTTTGGCCCCTATCCGTTTTATGAAGATAGTTATAAACTGGTTGAAGTCCCTTATATAGGCATGGAACATCAAAGCGCAACGGCTTACGGAAACGGATACAAAAATGGACATCTCGGAAAAGATAAAACTCAAACAGGCTGGGGGAAAAAATTCGACGATCTCATTATACATGAGTCTGCTCATGAATGGTTTGCTTGTAATATTACTTTCAGAGATATTGCTGATATCTGGATACATGAATCTTTCACCTCCTATGCAGAAGGTCTTTACGTTGAATACCATTACGGAAAAGAAGCGGGAGATGAATATCAAATTGCACTCAGAAGATTTATAAAAAATGAAAAAACTATGATTGGTCATTATGAGGTGAACGATCTAGCATATACCGGAGATAATTACTACAAAGGGGCTGCTATTTTACATATGTTGCGACAACTTGTAAACGACGATGAGAAATGGAGACAAATACTCAGGGGACTGAACATACAATTTTATCATCAGACAGTAACAACCAAACAGATCGAAGATTACATAACAGAAAAATCAGGGCTAAACTTAAAAAACTTTTGGGATCAATACCTGAGAACAACACAAATTCCTGTCTTTGAATATTCTTTCGCCAATAACCTTCTTTCTTACCGATGGACTAATTCCATAGCAGGCTTTGACATGCCATTAAAAATAAAGTTAAACGGAGAGGAAAAATGGATTTACCCTAAAACTGATTGGCAGAAAGATCAAATAAAAATGGACAAAGCTGAACTGGTGGTTGACCGCAATTTTTATGTTCCGATATTTTATGATAATCCTAAATAAATAGATCTTTAATCAAAGCATGGCAGAATCGCTAAGAAAATAAATACTAATTCTTCACAGTAAAAAACATGAAAAAATTAAATATAATTCTTCTACTGCTTTTATCTTTTAACAGCTTTTCACAAGATGTAAACGATAAAATAAAAACATTTGAAAATAATCTAAATCACTGGGATAAATCAAAAAGTAAAAAATGGTCCTTAAAAGAAAGAATGGCTTTTTATGAAGTTAATGCAGTCAGCATTGCAGTAATTAAGGATTACAAAGTAGAATGGGTAAAAGCCTATGGTTATGCAGACCTTTCCAAAAAGAAATTAGCAACTCCTCAAACACTTTTTCAAGCAGCTTCGATAAGTAAGTCCATCAATAGTCTTGCTATTTTAAAACTAGTTGAAGAAGGTAAATTGGGTTTAGATAATGATATCAATAATTATTTAAAAGATTGGAAATTTCCATACGATTCAATTTCAAAAGGAAAAAAAATTTCAATTGCAAATTTATTAAATCACACGGCTGGTTTATCAATCGGCGGCTTTGCAGGTTATGAAAAAGGAACAAAATTACCAACCACAATAGAAACTCTTAACGGGGTAAAACCTTCCAATTCAAATGCTGTTCGGTCTATATTTGAACCAAGTCTAAAATTTCAATATTCGGGAGGCGGAACTACGATTACCCAATTAATTCTTGAAAACACAACAGGAGAAAAATACGAAGAGTATATGATGAAAAATGTTTTGCCCCAATTGGGAATGAACAACAGTTCCTTTAATCAGCCTGCTGCCAAAGAGAAAGAAATTTTACTCGCCACAGGTTATAATATAGACAAAGAAGTTGAAGGAAAGTACCATATTTATCCAGAAAAAGCGGCGGCTGGTTTATGGACTAATCCAACAGATTTAGCAAAATATATCATTGAAACTCAATTATCATTATTAGGGAAATCAAATAAAATATTGTCTAAAGAAATGTCTGTAAAAAGAGTGGACAATAATTTCGGAGTATTCGTAAATGATTTTAAAGGCACGAAATACTTTGGTCATAGTGGCGGAAATGAAGGTTTCGTTTGCTATTACACAGGTGATTTTGAAGGCGGAAACGGTATAGTTGTGATGACAAATGGCAGAATGCCGATGATAAATAATGAAATAGTTTCAAGCATTGCAAGTTTGAATAATTGGAAAAACTACCCATTAGAATCTAAAAAAGAATCTATTGCCTTAACCATAAGGAAAGAATCTCAAAAGAATATTGATAAAGGAATTGAACTCTACAAAAACCTCAAAAAAAACAACACTGCTGATTATAATTTTTCTGATGAAAGCGAACTAAATCAACTTGGCTATGAATTTCTAAGAGATGCAAAAATAGAATCAGCAATTAAAATTTTTGAGCTAAATGTAAATGAGTTTCCAAATTCAGCAAATGTATACGATAGTCGTGGTGAAGCCTATTTTAATAACAAAGAATATCTGTTATCAAAGAGTGATTATTTAAAATCGTTAGAACTAGGTCCAACAAACCAAAATGCAAAAGAAATGCTCCTAAAAATTGAAAAACTATTGCAAAAATAAAACCGAACGGCATACACTTACTACAATTGATTTGGCAAGTGCTTAATTTGGAAATAGTTTGTATTTGTGAGAATTTGAAATAACAATAATTTAATTCAAAACCCTGATAGCGCGGATTTGCAATCCGTGCCCACAAAGTGCATCGACAAACTCAAATCTAAATTCTGCAATCTGCCTTCTAAAACCTATCGCGTAAAAACCAAATTATTTCCTTTGGACAAATTGGCGTCAAAATGATAACCTTCGTAATTGAATCCTTTTAAATCGTCAAGGGTTTGTGCATTGGTGTCCAAAATATAACGCACCATCAATCCCCTAGCCTTCTTCGCAAAGAAACTGATCATTTTCAGTTTTC
>NZ_DASTTN010000484.1:0-4332 GCF_035760125.1 Flavobacterium sp. | reverse complement strand
GGTCCTGCGCCCACTAAAGTTACTTTGGGTTGTATCATTTTATGCATTAGCTAAATCTTTGGCTCTGTATGCTTCTATTTTTCCGAAGAAAGCTATAGCATCTTGAATATATTTTTGTGCAAAAGCCTCAGATGGCTCGTTGGCTCTGATTTGATAAACCAATTCTTTGAAATCTGAACCCAACTCTATTTTTTTGCTTTCGATGAAAACAGTATCAAATAAATCAATAATTCCTGCGTGGTGGTTTGTTTTTTCGTTTTCGGCCAATAATAATGCTTTGGCTCCATTTACAAATCCAGCATATGCTAAATAAATAGCGTCAGACCATTTTTTATCATCAAAAGCTTCTTGAGCAAAAGTTAATTTGTCTTTGGCTTCAAATAATAATGTAGCAACCAAGTCAATTACAACACCGGCACATTCTCCAACTCCAACTGCTTTTACATAGTTATCGGCATTACCCCAATCTACGAAATCAGCTTCGGTCAAATTAGTTACATCAGCCAATGGTTTCAAAAATTCATAGAAATATTTCTCTCCTTTGGCATCATAATAATTCAAAAATGATTGTCCGTTTCCATTCGCATCAAAATCATTTAAGATTAATCTCAAAGCGTCTGGTCCTCTTCGGCTTGGAATTTTGATTACTTTATCCGAAAATCTTCCGTTTCCGTTTCCTAAATTTCCTCCACCTAACAATACCTGAAGTGCTGGAGCCACCAATTTTCCTGCATTAATAGACATTCCTTGGAAACCTATTTCAGACATATTGTGTTGCCCACAGGCATTCATACAACCGCTAATTTTTATAGCGATATCCAGATTGTTATTGTATTGAGGATATTCTGTTGCAAAAACTCTTTCCAATTCTTCAGCGATACCAGTACTGCTGGCAATTCCTAAATTACAAGTATCAGTTCCTGGACAAGCGGTAATATCAGCTATCGAATTATATCCTAAAGTTACAAAATCCAATTTTGCTAATTCCTGATAGAAAAACGGTAAATTTTCTTCTTTGATATTACGGATAAGAATGTTTTGTCTTAATGAAAAACGCAATTCATTGGCTCCATAATTTTTAACCAAATCAGCCAACAATCTTGCTTTGTCGATATAAAAATCGCCTAAGGAAACTTTGATTCCAATAGCTACATATCCAGCTTGTTTTTGTGCAACCACATTCGATTTTTTCCAAGCTTCGTATGCATCAACATCATCAATCACTACAGATGGCACTTCTAACAAAGGCTCTGTAATCGCACCTTCAAAAGCAGTAGTGTCTATTTCGTAGGTATGGAAAGCCAAAGCTTTTTTCTCTTCGTCAACCAAACGCATAAATTCATCACGTCCCAAATCTTTGATTAAAAATTTCAAACGTGCTTTCAAACGTTTTGCTCTTTCTCCGTGACGGTCAAAAACTCTGATTACACCTTCGGCAGTCGGGATAATTTGATTAACCGGTACAAACTCTGAAAGCAATTCTGCGTGGCTTGGTTGTGAACCTAAACCTCCACCTAACATTATTTTAAAACCTTTTTCTCCGTTTACAATTTTTGGAATAAATCCTAAATCGTGCAAATAACTCAAAGCAGTATCTTTCTCAGAAGATGAAAATGATATTTTGAACTTACGTCCCATTTCTTGACAAATTGGGTTACGTAACAAATATTGAAACAAAGCGTGTGCATAAGGCGATACGTCAAATGGCTCATCTACATCGATTCCAGCAGTTTCACTAGCCGTAATATTTCTTACCGTGTTTCCACAAGCTTCTCTCAAAGTAATATCATCTTTGGCCAAGTCTGCCCAAAGTTCTGGCGTTCTATCCAAACTCACATAGTGAATTTGAATATCCTGACGCGTTGTAATGTGCAAACGACCTGTAGAATATTTTTCCGATACATCGGTAATTCTTCTCAATTGTTCGCTAGACACTTTTCCATATGGTAATTTAATACGAATCATTTGCACGCCTTCCTGACGTTGGCCGTAAATACCACGTGCCAAACGAAGACTACGAAAACGTTCATCATCAATTTGTCCACCACGGAATAAATGAATTTTTTTCTCTAAATCGATAATCTCTTTTTGGACAATCGGGTCTTCTATTTCGGTTCTAAAACTTTGCATATCTTTTTTAGCTTTGAGCCTTGAGCTATGAGCTTTGGGCTGTTATCTGTATTTTTAACCTTATAACTTTGAGATTTACTCTAAGTTTATATTTCTATTCTTTATTCAAAAGCTCTAGGCTCAAAGCCCATAGCTGATAGCTTAAAACTATTTAATAAATCCAACTCCTGCTGTTGTATTCGTTGCTGCATCAATTAAGATGAAAGCTCCATTTGATTTGTTATCATTGTAAGCATCAAAATAAATGGCTTTGCTCAATTTAATGGTTACTTCACCAATTTCATTGATCGCTAATTGAGTTGCTGGAGTTGTCCCAGAATAATCGGTTGCGATTACATTTTTCACACTATCAATTTTAGCCAAAACTCTATTCGTGTTGTGTTGCACAAAATATTTTGCACCTGCCACTAATTTTTTGCTATCCATCCAACAAACTGTTGTTGTGATGTCTTTTTCTACTCTAGGAAGCTCGTTTGATTTTACAATCATATCGCCTCTAGTCACATTAATATCATTTTCTAATTCAATAGTGATGGAAGAACCAACACTAGCCTCATCAAATTGTTGGTCAAAAAAATGAATATTAGTCACCGTAGATTCTGTTAAAGAAGGAAGAACCGTTACAGCATCTCCAACTTTAATATTGCTTCCGTATAACTTCCCAGCGTATCCTCTAAAATCGTGATACTCTTCTGTTTTTGGTCTGATAACTGTTTGAACAGGAAAACGTGCTTGTCCATTATCGTAAACATCTTTTGACTCTAAAGCTTCTAAATGTTGTAGGATAGTTTGTCCTGTGTACCAAGGCATTTTTCCTAATGTATCTACTACATTATCTCCTGTCAAAGCACTTAACGGAATGTAACTTACATTTTGTTCTTTATATGCGCTTTTAGCATTTAATGCCTGAAAATCGGCTTTGATTTTGTTGTATACTTCTTCCGAATAATCAACCAAATCCATTTTGTTCACCGCAACAATCACATCTTTTACTCTCAATAAATTATTGATAAAAAAGTGACGATACGTTTGCTCAATAACTCCTTTACGGGCATCAATCAAAATAATAGATACTTGTGAAGTCGAAGCTCCGGTAACCATATTACGGGTATATTCTACGTGACCCGGAGTATCGGCAATAATGTAACTTTTTTTCGCTGTAGAAAAATAAATATGCGCTACATCTATTGTAATTCCTTGCTCTCTTTCGGCAACCAAACCATCGGTAGCCAAAGAAAAATCCAGGTAATCGTATCCTTTTTGTTTACTGCTTTTTTCTATTGCTTCAATCTTATCTGTAGTCAATGATTTTGTATCGTATAATAATCTTCCGATTAATGTACTTTTTCCGTCATCTACGCTTCCTGCTGTTGCTATTTTTAAAACTTCCATCAGTTTTTTATTTTAAATATTGAATTTGATTTTTTTTATTTTAAATGTTTAATTCTAAATTTTAAATGCTTTCTAAATAATTCAGACATTCAAAATTTATAATTTAAAATAATTTTAAAAGTACCCTTGTTGTTTTCTTTTTTCCATCGCAGCTTCAGAACGCTTGTCATCAATTCTGGCTCCTCTTTCAGAAATAGTCGAAGAACGAATTTCTCCAACTACTTCTTGAATGGTTGCTGCATACGATTCAACAGCGGCAGTACAACTCATATCTCCAACGGTTCTGAAGCGAACAATTCTTTCTTCGATTTGTTCGTCTTCTTCTTGGTACACAAAAGGAGAGTGTGACCAAATTAAACCGTCTCTCAAAAAAACTTTACGTTTGTGTGAAAAGTAAATCGATGGAATTTCGATTTGCTCTTGTTCGATATAACTCCAAACATCCAATTCAGTCCAGTTTGAAATTGGAAAAACACGTACATTTTGTCCATTTTCAATTTTTCCGTTCAAAAGGTCAAACAATTCAGGACGCTGGTTTTTTTCATCCCATTGACCGAAATCATCACGAACAGAAAAGATACGTTCTTTAGCTCTTGCTTTTTCTTCGTCACGACGAGCTCCACCAATACAAGCATCAAATTTGAATTCTTCGATAGCATCTAAAAGTGTAGTTGTCTGTAAACTGTTTCTACTGGAATATTTCCCAGATTCTTCAACCACTTTTCCTTCATCAATAGCATCCTGAACATTACGAACGATCAACTCTAAACCTAATTCTTCTACTAATTTATCTCTGAAAGCAATTGTCTC
>NZ_DASTTN010000483.1:0-23091 GCF_035760125.1 Flavobacterium sp. | reverse complement strand
AATATCATCTACACCAAAACGAATCAATGAAATTCCCCAAGCAGTTCGGTCATCTATAGGACTGGCATAGGCCGCATAATCATATTTGGCAATATTGGCGAAGTAATTGGAATGCATCAAGGAGATTTGATTGTCTTCTAGATGAATCAGCCCTGCTGGATTCCAATAGGTTGAATTAACATCGGATGTAGAAGCAACTACAGCATTTGACATTCCTAAAGCTGCTGCATCTACACCAATATTCATGAATTCATTCGAATATTTCCGAACGGTTTGACTACAGATTGTGTTCGCAATAAAAAGGAATAAAATAAGCTGTATTTTTTTCAAAAGATAATATTTGGAGACTTAGTGAGTTTTTAATTTTTACCAAAAATAAAGTTTTTTGATGATGTAGCTACTTCAATTCAATGAATTAATATTTTTTGTTAATAAGGAACTAAAATCTCTTAATAAAACAAGTATCGCTTTCACTTATTGTATTAAATTTGTCGAGCTTATAATTCAATTTAAAAACCATGAACATCAAAAAACACATTCCAAATACAATTACTTTATTAAATCTTTTTTGTGGCTGTATCGCTGTGGTATTTGTAAGTAAAGACCAATTTGAAATGGCATTCTTTTTTGTTTGCCTCGGAATTTTTTTAGATTTTTTTGATGGTTTTTTTGCCCGTTTGTTTAAAGTCTCCGGACCATTGGGATTACAATTGGATTCTTTGGCTGATATGGTGACAAGCGGTGTGGTACCAGGATTTGTGATGTTCAAAATGATGCAAAGTAGCTCTGTTTATATGAGTGAAGGGTACCTTCAGTTTTTCCCTTATTTAGGTTTTATCATTACTTTGGGCTCGTGCTTTCGTTTGGCTAAATTCAATATTGACACTCGTCAAACCGATTCGTTTATAGGATTACCAACTCCAGCCAATGCTCTTTTTATATTGAGTCTTCCTTTGGTTAAAGAATATTATTCTGGAGAGTCATTGATGATACTTGAAATTTTGACAGAGAAATGGGTTTTACTTTTGATATCATTGTTTAGTGCTTATATCTTGAATGCTGAGATTCCTTTATTTTCCTTAAAAATAAAAAAGTTTAATTTTAAGGACAATGCACTTCAGGTAATTTTTCTGACTAGCTCCCTTTTATTTTTGGTTTTTCTAGACTATTTGGCTATCCCATTAGTGATTATTTTCTACGTTTTACTTTCGGTAATCAATAATAAGTTTCAGAAAAAGTAATTTTTTTGGATGAAAAAAAGCAACAGTACTATGTCAAGGCGCAGACCAAAAAAGAGAAAAACCGGTTTCTTCGGAAAGTGGATTGATTTCTTTTTTATTGGGATTGTGATTCTTTTCATCCTGTCAATAGCCTATCATTATCGCTCTGGCATTATTAATTATTTAGGCTTTAAATCACACTATAGCAGTAACACAAATGTTTTTTCTGAAGCTCGTAATTTAAAGGTTTTAGAAAAAAATGAGAGTAAAGTGGTAGGTCTTGATGTTTCCGAATATCAAGGAAAAATCCGTTGGTCCTACGTTGATACTATTGAAGATAAATATCCTTTGCGTTATGTTTTTATTCGGGCAACTGTTGGAAATGACAGAGTAGATAATCAGTTTAAAAGAAATTGGCTTGGTGCCAAAGAAAATAAAATGATACGAGGCGCTTATCATTATTATCGTCCAAATGAAAACTCTCTTGAGCAAGCAGAACTTTTTATAAAAACCGTTAAATTAAAAAAAGGAGATTTACCTCCAGTCTTGGATATTGAAAAACTTCCGAAGGAACAATCTATAGAGCGGTTGAAAATTGGTTTAAGACGTTGGTTGAAAGCCGTAGAAGCACATTATGGAGTAAGGCCCATAATTTATACGGGTGAGAAATACTACGACGATTTCCTTAAAGAGGAGTTTAGTGATTATCTTTTTTGGATAGCCAATTATAACTTTTATCGTGAAGAAATTCAAGACGATTGGCTCTTTTGGCAATTTACCGAGAAAGCCACTGTCCCTGGGATCGATAATAATGTTGATGTGAATATTTACAATGGCGATTTACAGCAGTTGGGATATATTACCGTGGAGTAGTGTTCAGATTTCAGATTTCAGATTTCAGATTTCAGATTTCAGATTTCAGATTTCAGATTTCAGATTAAGAATGTTAATCAGCTCCAGTCATTATTCTGTATCTGCTATCTAAAATCTGCTAACTGGTTGCCTAAAAAATTAAAACTCTAGCTTCTTCTTTCTCAATTCGAAATTTTGGCCTAGATATACACGACGTACCATTTCGTCTTCAACCAATTCTTCAGGAACACCTGCTTTTAGAATTCCTCCTTCAAACATAAGGTATGTTTTATCTGTAATGGCTAGCGTTTCTTGTACGTTGTGGTCCGTTATTAAGATTCCGATATTTTTATTTTTTAATTGAGCCACAATTCTTTGAATATCTTCTACGGCAACTGGATCGACACCCGCAAAAGGTTCGTCAAGTAAGATGAATTTTGGGTCGGTGGCCAAACAACGGGCAATTTCGGTACGGCGACGTTCTCCTCCTGAAAGTAAATCCCCACGATTGGTTCGGATATGTTCCAAGCTAAATTCGGCAATTAAACTTTCCATTTTGGCTTCTTGTTGTTCTTTGGAAAGCTTGGTCAATTGCAGTACGCTCAAGATATTGTCTTCAATACTTAATTTTCTAAAAACAGAAGCTTCTTGTGCCAAGTACCCAATTCCTTGTTGGGCTCTTTTGTACATTGGATAATCGGTAATATTCAAATCGTCAAGATAAATATTTCCTGAATTTGGTTTTACCAATCCTACAATCATATAAAACGAAGTTGTTTTTCCTGCACCATTAGGTCCCAAAAGTCCCACGATTTCTCCCTGGTTTACTTCTACTGAAATGCCTTTTACAACACTTCGGCCTTTGTAGGTTTTTATCAAATTCTCTGCTCTTAACTTCATTTTTTTACTTTAAATGTTTAAACGTTTGATTCGTTTATTCGCCCAAATTAACGAATAAACGAATCAATAAATATGCCTATTAACAATTATTTAGCCTCAGTTCCTTCTAAAGCTTCCCAGAATTCATAAGCTCTACGCAAGTGAGGTACTACAATTGTGCCTCCTACTAAGGTTGCAATTCCCATAGCTTCCATCATTTCTTCTTTGGTTACACCTTCTTTATAGCTGGTTTCCAAGTGGTATTTTACGCAATCATCGCAACGTAAAACTGTTGAAGCAACTAATCCTAAAAGCTCCTTGGTCTTTACATCTAGAGCTCCAGCTGCATATGCATTGGTGTCCAGATTGAAAATACGTTTTACTATTTTATTATTGTCTGCCAATAATTTTTCGTTCATTTTAGAACGGTATTCATTGAATTCTTGTACGATATCAGACATTTTCTTTCTTTTTATTTAGTGTTACAATTTTTGAAATCAAGATACTTACTTCATAAATAATCAGCATTGGGATGGCTACAATGGTTTGGCTCACCACATCGGGAGGGGTAACTATTGCGGCTACAATCAAGATTATTACAACGGCATATTTCCAATATTTTCTTAAAAATTCTGGGGTTACCAGACCTAATTTGGTTAAAAAATAAATAATTATTGGAAGTTCAAAGAACAATCCACTGGCCAGAATACTGGTTTTAACCATTCCGATATAAGAGTCCAACGTAAATTGGTTTTTAACAACATCACTTATTGTAAAAGTGGCCACAAAATTCACCGACATTGGAATAACAACAAAATAACCAAATAGGACTCCTAAAAAGAAAAGCAGTGAAGAAGTGAATATAAATACTCTAGCATTTTTCTTTTCCTTTTCATACAAAGCAGGACTGATAAATTTCCAAACTTCCCATAAAATATAGGGAAAACTCAAAATAAAACCAGCCAAGATACACATCCATACAAAAATATTAACCTGACCTTCCATTTCAGTGTTCTGAATGATAAAAGGCATTTCGGTTATACAAATGCTATCGGCAAAACCCAATTGATGTGATAATTCACAAAAATAACGGTAGGTAAAAAAAGTAGCTCTTGTTGGACCAAATATAATGGTGTCAAACAAGTAATCACTGATAAAATATGTTACACATGCCATGATGATCACAGCTGTTGTACTTCTAACTAAAAGCCATCTTAACTCTTCAAGATGGTCTAAAAAGGACATTTCGCCTAGGTTTTTCTGTGCCATTATACGATTCCTTCTTTTAAAATGTCATGTAAATGCAATACGCCTTTGTATTCTCCATGATCAACAACGATTAATTGTGTGATTGAGAAATCTTCCATAATGTTAAAGGCATCCACTACCATATCTGTTGATTGTACTGTTTTCGGATTTTTAGTCATAATGTCTTTTGCGGTCAATTCGGCAAAAGTGTCTCTGTCGTTTAGCATTCTTCGAATATCTCCGTCGGTAATTATTCCAATTACTTTGTTGTTTTCTACTACAGCAGTTACACCCAAACGCTTTTCTGAAATTTCAAAAATTGCTTTTTTAATTGAAGTCTCAGGACCTACTTCTGGTTTCAAGGTATGCTCAAGCATGTCTTTTACACGAAGCAATAATTTTTTACCTAAAGCACCGCCTGGATGATAGACAGCAAAATCTTCTGCTTTGAAATCTCTCATTTCCATTAGACATACCACAATGGCATCTCCCATTACTAATTGTGCTGTTGTACTATTTGTAGGCGCAAGATTCAATGGACAAGATTCAGAATCAACGGTTGTATTCAAAACATAATGAGATCCTTTGGCTAAAAAGGAAGTCATATTTCCTGTCATGCCTATTAATTTATTTCCAAAACGAGTCAAAAGTGGAACCAATGATTTGATTTCTGGGCTATTACCACTTTTAGAAATACAAATGATGACATCGTCTTTTTGAATCATCCCTAAATCACCATGAATCGCTTCAGAGGCATGTAAAAATAATGAAGGTGTCCCTGTCGAATTGAATGAGGCCACCATTTTTTGAGCAATAATGGCACTTTTACCAATTCCTGTTACGACTAACCTTCCTTTGGAATTGAAGATACACTGTACCGCTTCCGCAAAAGTTTCGTCGATGAAATCAATTAATTTTGCAATAGATTGGCTTTCGGATTCAATAGTTTTCTTGGCATTGGCCAATATATTTTCCTTTGTAATCAAAACTGATAATTTTAAATTTGTAAGTCTAAAAGAAAGTTGTATCTTTATGTACCGCAAATTTATATAAAATACCACATATTAAAGAATGAATTCAAACGAAATTGACATACACAAAGAATTAAAGAAATATTTTGGCTTTAGCCAATTCAAAGGCCTGCAAGAAAAAGTAATAACGAGTTTGCTTAATAAACAAAATACATTTGTTATTATGCCAACAGGGGGAGGGAAATCACTTTGTTATCAATTGCCTGCTTTAGTTCAAGATGGGACTGCAATTGTTGTCTCTCCTTTAATAGCATTAATGAAAAATCAAGTTGATGCTATCAGAAGTCTTTCTTCCGAAAATGGAATTGCCCATGTTTTAAATTCCTCCCTTACCAAAACAGAAATTGCTCAAGTAAAATCCGATATTTCAGCGGGTATTACAAAATTATTATATGTAGCCCCAGAATCCTTGACTAAAGAAGAATACGTAGCTTTTCTTCAAACCGTTCCTCTTTCATTTGTAGCAATTGATGAAGCACACTGCATTTCAGAATGGGGACAAGATTTCAGACCAGAATATCGAAATCTAAAAAATATCATTAAGCAATTGGGAGAAGTTCCTATTATTGGACTTACTGCCACGGCTACACCAAAAGTGCAAGAGGATATTTTGAAGAATTTGGAAATGGCCAACGCTACTACATTTAAAGCTTCATTTAATAGAGCTAACTTATTTTATGAAGTTCGTACAAAAACCAAAAATATCGAATCGGATATCATTAGGTTTATAAAACAGCATAAAGGGAAATCCGGTATTATTTACTGTTTGAGTCGTAAAAAAGTCGAATCAATAGCCGAAGTTCTGCAAGTAAACGGAATAAGTGCCGTTCCTTATCACGCTGGTTTAGATGCCAAAACACGTGCTAAACATCAAGACATGTTTTTGATGGAAGATGTAGAAGTTGTAGTGGCAACCATTGCGTTTGGGATGGGAATCGATAAACCCGATGTGCGTTTTGTGATCCATCACGATATTCCAAAATCCTTAGAAAGCTATTATCAAGAAACAGGAAGAGCTGGTCGAGATGGTGGCGAAGGACATTGTCTAGCTTATTACTCTTATAAAGATGTTGAGAAATTAGAAAAATTTCTATCTGGAAAACCAGTTGCCGAGCAAGAAATAGGCTTTGCTTTATTGCATGAAGTTGTGGCTTACGCCGAAACCTCTATGTCGAGACGTAAATTCTTATTGCATTATTTTGGTGAGGAATTTGACAGCGAAACTGGTGAAGGTGCCGATATGGATGATAATATTCGCAATCCAAAAACAAAAGTGGAAGCCAAAGATGAAGTGCTTAAGCTATTGGAAGTTGTCAAGAAGACCAAGCATATATACAAATCAAAAGAGATAGTTTTTACCTTAATTGGTCGTGTGAATGCGGTTATCAATGCCCATAAAACAGATTCCCAATCCTTTTTTGGATCAGGATCAAATCATGATGAGAAATTTTGGATGGCATTATTACGACAAGTACTTGTTGCAGGTTTATTGTCTAAAGATATAGAAACCTATGGTATTATAGAAATCACGAAGGAAGGATTGGCCTTTATGAAAAATCCAGAATCTTTTATGATGTCCGAAGACCACGAATACAATGAATCTGAAGATGAAGCTATAGTCACAGCCGCAAAATCATCAGGTACAGCCGATGAATTATTGATGACGATGTTGCGCGAGTTGCGTAAAAAAGTGGCCAAAAAATTAGGTGTTCCTCCATTTGTGGTTTTTCAAGAACCTTCTTTGGAAGATATGGCTTTGAAATATCCAATTTCACAAGCAGAGTTGATTAATATTCATGGCGTTGGAGAAGGGAAAGCCAAAAAATACGGTAAAGAATTCATTGAGTTAATAAATCGTTACGTTGAAGAGAACGATATTATACGTCCTGATGATTTGGTTGTAAAATCTACCGGAGTTAACTCAATCAATAAATTATACATTATTCAAAATATCGACAGAAAGTTGGCTTTGACGGATATCGCTTCCGCAAAAGGGTTGAAAATGGATGATTTGATTAAGGAAATGGAACAAATCGTTTATTCTGGAACCAAATTGAATATCAAATATTGGATAGACGAAATGCTCGATGATGACCAACAAGAAGAGATTCATGACTATTTTATGGAATCCGAATCAGATAGTATTGAGAAAGCACTAAAAGAATTTGATGGAGATTACGATTTGGATGAATTGCGTTTAATGCGAATAAAATTCATTAGCGAAGTAGCTAATTAGTATAAAATATAAAGACAAAAAAGTAAATTCCAAATTCCAACAATACGATTGGAATTTGGAATTTTTATTTTTTTAGAATTTACTCTTGATAAATCTCACCTCGATGCGGTTTCAAAGCATCGCGTACTTGAATCATGTTTTCGTCGGTTACTACCATATAAGCAATCGCATACATTTCATCCAAGATTTGAAATCCAGTAATATTTATTGGTAATTTTTCAATGGTGATGTATTCTTTCAAATGAATTTCATGATGTTCGGCCGTCTTTGCCGAAGCAGGACCACGAAAATCCCAAATTAATTTTATTTTTCTAGACATTATTTATAGGTATACGTTTCAGATAAAACAAAGGTACAAAGTCTAATTTGAAAATCGATTTTATATAAAAATAACTAATCTCGGTTCAAAATACTATTTTTGCATGTTCTTTTCATAGAAAGAAAAGCTAATAGAATAAAATAAGATATAATGCCAAGAGAACTTTTACTTCAGGTAACTCCAGAAATTGCCTCCAACGATTCGTTGCTAAAAGACTATTTGTCCAAACAGATAAAAGTTTCAGTAATTGAGATTCAGCATGTTGTTATTTTGAAAAGATCGATCGATGCTCGCCAAAAAGCAATCAAAATCAATTTGAAAGTTTCGATTTATTTAAAAGGAGAACCTTTTCAGGAGCATAAAATAGAATTGCCTGATTACAAAAACGTTTCAACCGCCCAAGAAGTTATCGTTGTTGGAGCAGGGCCAGCGGGACTTTTCGCTGCTTTGCAATTAATAGAATTGGGTTTGAAACCAATAGTTATCGAACGCGGAAAAGACGTTCGTGGTCGTCGCCGTGATTTGAAAGCAATAAATAGAGACCATATTGTTGACGAGGATTCGAATTATTGTTTTGGCGAAGGAGGAGCAGGAACCTATTCTGACGGAAAATTATACACCCGTTCCAAAAAACGCGGTGATGTCACTCGAATATTAGAGTTGCTTGTTGCTTTTGGTGCTACCGGAGATATATTGGTAGATGCGCATCCGCATATTGGGACAAATAAATTGCCTCAAATTATACAAGATATTAGAGAGAAAATCATCGAATGTGGCGGACAAGTTTTGTTTGAAACTCGTTTGACTGATATTTTGATAAAGAATAATGAAGTGCAGGGAATTGTAACCCAAAGCGGAGATACGATTTTAGCAAATAAATTAATTCTGGCAACAGGACATTCTGCTCGGGATATTTTCGAATTATTGGATAAAAAGAAAGTGCTTATTGAAGCCAAACCTTTTGCGTTAGGTGTAAGAGCTGAACATCCACAATCGTTGATTGACAGTATTCAGTATAGTTGTGATTATCGGGGTGAGCATTTACCGCCCGCGCCATATTCTATAGTGAAGCAGGTTAATGGTCGCGGAATGTATTCGTTTTGTATGTGCCCGGGAGGTGTAATTGCACCTTGTGCCACGAGCCCGGGAGAAGTAGTGACAAATGGTTGGTCGCCATCCAAAAGAGACCAAGCAACGGCCAATTCGGGAATTGTAATCGAATTGAAATTGGAAGATTTCAAACCTTTTGCAAAATTTGGAGCTTTGGCCGGAATGGAATTTCAAAAAAGTATCGAGCAAAAAGCATGGCATTTGGCAGGGGAAACCCAAAAAGTACCGGCACAACGAATGGTCGATTTTACACAAAATAAAGTTTCTTCCAGTATTCCAAAAACGTCTTATGTTCCAGGAACTACTTCGGTAGAAATGGGACAGGTCTTCCCTGGATTTTTGTCGCAAATATTAAGGGAAGGATTTACTGAATTTGGAAAATCCATGCGAGGATATTTGACAAACGAAGCTATTTTGCATGCACCAGAATCCAGAACTTCCTCTCCTGTTCGTATTCCTAGAGATACAGTTTCCTATGAGCACTTACAGATAAAAGGATTGTATCCTTGCGGAGAAGGGGCAGGTTATGCAGGTGGAATTATTTCTGCGGCTATTGATGGAGAAAAATGTGCTTTGAAAATTGCTGAGGTATTGAAAGAATAAATTTGTTGTACGCGCGTGAGGGATAGAAGCTAGCTACCGAAGTAGCGCGGATTGCCCGACACCATAAAGAAAAGAGACCGACTCACCGTTGTGATGAGTCGGTCTCTTTTCTTTATGGTGGCACGCCCAAAAGAGCTTTTGCGAACTTATGAAGTAAATGAGGATTGCTTTTAAGGAATCAAGATTATTTTTCCAGTGCTTTTTCTGCTTTCTAGATAATCATGGGCTAATTTCCCTTCTGATAGTTTGAAAATTGTTGGTGTTGCAATAGTTATATCTCCATTGGCGATCCAATCAAATAATTGATGAGCTCTCTTAATGCGTTCTTCTTTAGAAATTAAATAGCTCCACAAATCACCACCGGTCAATGTTTTGGAAGTGTCCATCAACATTCTAGGATTTACGAATTCGGGATCACCGCCTGCCATTCCGAAAAACACGACTTGTCCACACATTTTGGTTACTTCAAAACTATCGGTCAAAGTACTACCAATACTGTCGTAAACGGCATCTACGCCATTTGGACAAAAATCGAATACTTGTTTTTTCCAATCTTCAGAATAAAGAAAAACTGCGTCGGCTCCATTTTGTTTTGAAACTTCAGCTTTATCAGAAGATGAGGTCAGTCCAATAACTCTAGCGCCTAAAAGTTTGCTGATTTGTGTCAAGAATTGTCCAACTCCTCCAGCTGAAGCATGAACCAATACGGTTTCTCCTTTTTGGGTTTTATGACTGTCGGTTGCCAAATAATGAGCGGTCAAACCTTGTAATAAAATGGTGGCTGCGGTTTCAAACGAGATATTCTCTGGCAAAGGAATTACATGGTCAAGAGGAACGGCGACCAACTCTGCATTCGCAAAAGGAACATCGGCAAATGCTACTCTGTCACCAATTTTAAAATCGGAATTTCCGTTGGTTTCTACCACAATTCCGGCACCTTCATAACCAGCAATAAAGGGAGGATTTCCTTTGAGGTGGTAATTTCCTTTGCGTCTGTAAACATCGGCAAAGTTGAGTCCGATCGCTTTCATTTCGACCAATATTTCACCTGATTTCAGTTCTGGTGAAGGGATTTCTATATATTCAAGTACATCGGAATTTCCAAATTTAGAGAAGGTAAGTGCTTTCATTTTTACATTTTTTGAGGAAGCAAAGTACGTTAAATTTTAGGAGTTAATGAAGAGTTACAATGTTATAAAATGAAATCAATGGTCATAACTTATCATTCTTGAAACTTTCCATTGGTTGTCCACTTTTTTCCAAATCGCGACAAATTTAAAAGTGCCTATTTCTTCTTTTCCGTTTTCGATATGTCGGAATTGATGAGTGGCTATTTCAATGGCGCCAAAATCTTTTATAGGATGTACTTCAAGACTGCCTTTGACTAATTGTCGAGTCAGTTTGTTTTCGTTTTTAAACATTTTTTCAAAATTGCTAAAAACGGTTTCATAAGAAAGTAGCCCGCCGTTGTCTTGGTACCATTCTAAATCTTCGGTAAACAAGGGTTTGAATTTTGCCATATCTTTTGCATTGAATGCATCAAAAAGATTGGTATCCATTGTTGCAATTTCATTATACAATTCTTGCGAAGTTGGAGCCACTTTTTTTTCTTGGGCTTGAGCTAAATTCAGGCCAATAATCAATAGAAACGACAGATAAAAGGTTTGATGTTTTAATGGTTTTTTTCTCATGGTTTTAAAATATTAAACTATAAGTTGTTGAAATTGAAGTTTTAGTGCTTTTAAAGATAGAGAAAGGATATTGATTTTTGGTTATTACAAGTCTTTTTTGTCTTCTGTACTGAAGAGTAATTTTGCACGGTTTGAATCGATTGTCTGTTCTTTTGGTATTTTTAGAAAATAATCCAATTGCCATTTCTGTGTTTTTTGGGCTTGTTTGCTGGTCGTTATGTCCCAAGGTGGATAAACTCGAATGGCTCGTTTTCCTTCCTTTTCATCTGATACAATTTCCTTGGTTATCAAAATTGATTTAGGGAAAATAAATAACCCGAAGTTATTATCTTTTCGAGTACTGACTATAAATAAGTCAATTGGATCGGTTGAATCAAAAGGCTTAATTGGACCTTGATTTATCCTTTTCCACAGCGTAACAAATTGACCGGTTTTGGTTGGAGTAATTTTTGCAGTTCGAAACAGAATGTTTAAACTATTTAATGAGAAAGCACAGGCTCCATATTCAGAGCTTTCGGCCTCAATAACGGGTTGTGTGATTTCTAAATTACAATTATCAAAAAGTATTTCTTGGATTAAAATTAAATCTTTCGGAATGCTTTTTGGGGTAATTCGAGCTGTCAAATCATTTTTATGTAAATTCATTCTATTTATTAAAGGTGTAGAAAAAAGCACAAGAGTCAATTTAGTTTTACAGATTAACTACAATCCATTTTATTACTATTTATTACTGTTTTTTACATTCATATTCATATAGTCAATAGTTAATTCAGACATTGCTTTCATCCCTAATACAAAACCACTTTCGTCGATATAAAAATCGGGTGTGTGATGACCGGCCGTTTCTGAAACTTGCTTTCCTTTTGGCATTCCACCTAAAAAAATGAACAATCCCGGAACTTTTGCCTGATAAAAAGAAAAGTCCTCAGCTCCCGTTACTGCTGTTGTTAATATTACATTTTCTTTTCCGGCTACATTTTCTAATGTGGCTAACATGTTTTGTGTTAATACTGGGTCGTTATAAGTAATTAATGTTTTTTTAGTAATCGAAACATCTGCGGTTGCTCCTGCACTTTCGGCAATATTGGTTGAAATTTGTTTTATTCTGGAATGTACTAAATCTTGCGTTTTGCTATCCAATGTACGAATGGTGCCATTCATTATAAGTTCTTCAGGGATAATGTTGCTTCGAACTCCTGCATTTATTTGCCCAACGCTAACAACTGCTGCAGATTCTGTAAGCTCTACATTACGACTTACTATAGTTTGTAAACCTAAAATAATTTGTGAAGCCGTGACAATTGGATCGATCGACATCCAAGGATATGCCCCGTGAGATTGTTTTCCTTTTACTTTTATTGTAAACCAATCTGAAGATGCCATAGTTCCTTTTGGGCGGTATTTTATTTTTCCAACCTCGGTTTGAGCATTGATATGCAATCCGAAGACAACATCTACTTTGGGATTTTCAAGAACACCTTCTTTGACCATTAACTCTGCTCCACCTTCTTCACCTTCTGGAGGTCCTTCTTCAGCAGGTTGAAAAATAAATTTCACTGTGCCATGTAGTTGATCTTTAATGGATGCCAAAATTTCTGCAGTTCCCATCAAAATGGCGATATGGGAATCATGACCACAAGCATGCATTATGTTTACGGTTTTTCCGTTATATTCTGCTTCTGCTTTTGATACAAAAGGAATATCCACCCTTTCCTTTACTGGTAGAGCATCCATATCAGCTCTTAGTGCAACAACGGGGCCTGGTTTTGCACCTCTCAAAACACCTACTACCCCTGTTTTTGCCACACCCGTTTGGACTTCGATTCCTAAAGAACGAAGATGTGAGGCTATTTTTTCGGCAGTTTTGAATTCTCTGTTTCCTAACTCTGGGTTTTGATGAAAATCCCTGCGCCAAGCAATGACTTTAGATTCTAATGAACTGGCTTTTTGTGAAATTTTCACTTTTAAGTTTGTACTTTGTGTGAATGCTATCCCATTTATGAATAAAAAGATGGTAATGAGTTTGTTTTTTTTCATTCTTTATAATGGGTTTGGTTTATTTGGTTAAAGTTAGTTTAATGCATAATCATCCAAATATAAATCTTTAAATTGAATTGTTAGTAAACAAATGGTTTGATATAAAAAAACCGTCTGCTTTTATAACAAGACGGTTTCGGTTTTACTTTTTGGTTTTCAATTTGTCCTTGAATACTTTCTCAAATTTTTCCAGCTTAGGCTGTATGACCATCTGGCAATATGGCTGGTTTTTATTATTGGCATAATAATTTTGATGATAATCTTCGGCTTTGTAAAACTTCGTGAAAGCTTCGATTGTAGTCACGATAGGATTATCATACGCTTTAGCTTTTTTTAATTCGGCAATAACAGATTGCGCTTCTTGTTTTTGTTCTTCATTATTGTAAAAAATTACGGAACGGTATTGTGTTCCTCTATCTGCACCTTGTCTATTAAGGGTTGTTGGGTCGTGAACGGTGAAGAATACTTTAAAAATTTCATCAAGATTGGTCACGTTTTTGTCAAAAGTAATTTGAACTACTTCGGCATGGCCAGTGGTTCCCGAACAAACTTCTTCGTAACTGGGGTTGGCAATTTTGCCTCCCGAAAAACCCGAAACGACAGATTTTACTCCTTTCAAGTTTTCGTAAACAGCCTCTACGCACCAGTAGCATCCACCGCCAAGGGTTATGGTTTCAAAATTCGATTGTGTCATTTTTTTAGTTGTATTATTGTTTTGAGAAAATAGTGTTCCGGTAAATAGCAAACAGGCTAAAATTATTGTTTTCATTTTGATAAAATTTGAGTTTTATTTAGCATCAGGGACAAAATCAAGAGCTATGGAATTCATGCAATATCTTTTGCCAGTAGGAGCAGGTCCATCATCAAATAAATGTCCTAAATGCCCGCCACATCTGCCGCAAAGAGCTTCTATTCTTTCCATTCCAATGGAATTGTCCTCTTTGAATACGATACTTTTTTTGTTTTCTTGTTCAAAAAAACTTGGCCAGCCACAACTACTGGCAAACTTTGCTCCCGAACGAAAAAGAAGATTGCCACAAGCTGCACAATAATAGGTTCCTTTTACGTCTGTGTTCCAATATTTGCCAGTAAAAGGTCTTTCGGTATCGGCTTTGCGAGAAACTTGATAAACGTCTTCTGGGAGAATTTTTTTCCACTCGGCATCAGTCAAATTCAGTTTTGTGGTGTCGGTATGTGAGTAGTATGGATTTCCAGGTTTACTTTGGTTAGTTTCTACTGGAAGTATCGCATTACTCTTCGTTTCTTTACTCTGTCCGCAAGCTTGAAAAACAAATAGTGGAAGCAGTAGTAAAATACAAAAAAAAGATGTTGTTTTCATGGTGTTTGTTTTATACCCAAAAGTAAAGGACAAATAACAATCAAAATGTCGGGTATTTTACAATTCAATTTCTATTTATACAATTTTTAACTATTGTTAGTTACGTTAAAAACGACTTTTTGGTTTTAAAAAAAGTAACAGATAATTTTTTCTATAAGCCAATACGCATATTGATTAAATGCTTTTTGAATCCTATCTTTTCGTATGCTCTTATTGCCGAAGGATTGTCATTATAGACATCCAATCGCATTTCAAGTATACCTTGTGAGCGAACCCATTTGCTCAACGCTTCAATAATCAGTTTATTTACTCCCTTTCCTCTGTGATCTGGATGTGTGAACATAAAACCCAAATAAGCATATAATTTGTGATTCAAATATGGTTTTGCGTTCTCTATTCTGGCATATCCAGAGCCTATGATTTGTTCATCCAAAATGGCAACTACAACTTCTACATCGGTGGCAGAAATCATTTTTTCTATGTTATAATAACTTATTTTTCCCTCTTTCAATGTTGGGTCAAATGGACGCTCGGCGGTGATAATTCCTTGTTCAAATTCCAGGAGTATGGCTAGATCGTCTAGGGTTGCTGTTCGGGTATGAATCATTGTGTTGAGGGTAAATTTTATTATATCAAAGATACAAAAAGGATATTTAGAATTTCTATGGTTAGGATTCCGAGATTTATCGAGAAATATGCCTTCCACAAAAAGCAAAAAAATGTTAAGCCCTTAAGAAAGCATATCTTTTTTGTACTTTTGTTCCATTAATAGACTATATGGAAGAAGAACAAGTAATATTAGTTAATGAATTAGATGAACAAATTGGTTTAATGGCCAAATTAGAAGCACATGAAAAAGCCATTTTACATCGTGCTTTTTCTGTTTTTGTTTTAAATGATAAAAATGAAATTATGCTCCAACAAAGAGCGCATCAAAAATATCATTCTCCTTTATTATGGACGAATACTTGTTGCAGTCATCAGCGAGATGGTGAGACAAATATTCAAGCCGGAAGCCGCAGATTATATGAGGAAATGGGATTTAAGACTGAGTTAAAAGAACTTTTTAATTTTATTTACAAAGCTCCTTTTGATAATGGTTTGACTGAGCATGAGCTTGATCATGTAATGATTGGTTATTACAATGAGGAGCCTATGATTAATACCGAAGAAGTTGAAGACTGGAAATGGATGAAAATTGAAGACATACAAAAGGATATGCTTTTGAATCCAGAAATTTATACCGTTTGGTTCAAAATTATTTTTGATGAATTTTATCATTTTTTAGAAGAACATACTCTTTAGTGCATCGAAATGTAATCTCAAAATATACAAATCTAAAATTTAAAATCCCTTATGAGAGTAACCATATCCAGAAAAGCTCACTTTAATGCTGCTCATCGTTTATATAGAAAAGATTGGACTTTCGAACAAAATGATGCCATCTTTGGTAAATGCAATAATCCTAATTTTCACGGACACAACTATGAATTAATAGTTAGTGTTACGGGGGAAATAGATAAAGAAACAGGCTATGTTATGGATGTGAAATTTCTAACCGATATTATAAAGGAAGAGGTTGAGGATAAATTTGACCATAAAAATTTGAATTTGGACGTGCCTGAATTTCTAGATTTAAATCCCACAGCAGAGAATATTGTAGTGGTGATTTGGAATAAAATACGAAAAAAAGTAAAATCAGATTTGGATCTGGAAGTGGTTCTTTATGAAACACCACGTAATTTTGTAACCTATAAAGGAGAATAATGGAATTGAAAGTAGGAGATAAAATTCCAAATTTTAGAGCAAAGGATACCAATGGAAATGACTTTGACAGTCAGGAAATAATTGGACAAAAACCATTGGTTATTTATTTTTATCCAAAAGACAATACACCTGGATGTACGGTTCAAGCCTGTAGTTTTAGAGACCAATACGAAGATTTTAAAGATTTGGGTGCAGAAGTGATCGGAATCAGTAGTGATAGTGTTGTGTCACATCAAAAATTCACCCAACAATATCAGTTGCCTTTCATTCTTTTGTCGGATACGGACAAGAAAATAAGAAAACTTTTTGGCGTACCTTCGGGTTTGTTTGGGATATTACCTGGAAGAGTTACTTATGTGGCAGACAAAACTGGAACAATCATTATGATATTTGACAGTATGATGGCTAAACGTCATATTCCAAAAGCGCTTGAAGCGATTAGAAGATTACAGCAATAAATTGACAAAATAGTATTACTGTTTGATTATAAAAGTGTTGAAATTTGCAAATAAAAAATTATGAACTCAAAAATATATCCGTTACAGTTTGATGCAATCCTCAAAGAAAGAATTTGGGGAGGGGAAAAATTAAAAACAATTTTGAATAAACCAATTACATCTAGTATCACTGGTGAAAGTTGGGAGTTGTCCACAGTTGAAGGAGATGTGAGTGTTGTTGCAAATGGTGATTATAAAGGAAAAGCATTGACAGAATTAATCAATGAATTACCAAATGAAATTTTAGGAACAGCGGTTTATAAAAGGTTTGGAAATCAATTTCCATTGCTTTTTAAATATTTGGATGCTCGTGAAGATTTATCGATTCAAGTACATCCCAATGATGAATTGGCTAAAAAGCGCCATAATTCTTTTGGTAAAACCGAAATGTGGTACGTTATGCAAGCCGATGCCGATGCAAGAATTATTGTTGGATTCAAGAATGATTCCAGTTCGGAGGAATATGTAGAGCATCTTAATGATAACACGCTGATTGATATATTGGATACTCTAAAAGCAAAACCCGGAGATGTTTTTTTCTTGGAAACGGGCACGGTTCACGCTATTGGAGCTGGATTGGTCATAGCCGAGATACAACAAACCTCCGATATCACTTATCGTTTATACGATTTTGACCGTAAAGATGCCCAGGGAAATACTAGAGAACTACATGTTGATTTGGCGTTAGAGGCTATAAATTACAAAAAAGTTGATACCTATAAAGAATACACTAAAGAGGTGAATAAGTCTAATACTGTAGTTGACTGTCCATACTTTACGACTAATTTTATTCCGTTAGAGAATGAAAAAGAGGTTGTGAATTCAGGATTAACCTTTGTGGTGTATATGTGTACAGAAGGTTCTTTTGAAATAGCCTACAATGGTGTAACTTATCAATATATAAAAGGAGATACAGTACTTATTCCTGCTGCAATGAATAGCTATAATCTAAAGGGAAAAGCTTCTATTTTAGAAATTTACATTTCATAGTTGGGAATAGAAAGATTATGTGTACTTTTGCAAACGCAAATTAAATAAAAAATAAAATGGCAAACGTTAAGAATTTAAAGAAAGACATCAACTACGTTTTAGGAGATATTATTGAAGCAGTTTACTTGTTTGAAATTTCTACAACAGGAAAACCTACTGAAGAAACGAATGCATTGATTGACGAAGCTATCGCTGCTTTTGATGTTTTGATCACTAAAGTGAATGCTAAAAATGTTGAAAACAAAAAAGCACATTTCAAACAAATAAATGTAGAATTGGAACAAACTGCTAATCAATTGATTGGTAAAATCAACGATTTGCAGTAAAAAAAAGGGCAAAAAAAGTTTGATTTTTTTTTGGAAAAACGAAATTCAAGCTTATCTTTGCACCCGTAATGAGTCGCCAGCGTAGCTCAGTTGGCTAGAGCAGCTGATTTGTAATCAGCAGGTCGTGGGTTCGAGTCCCTCCGCCGGCTCTTTAAAAAAACCATCTATTCATTTAGATGGTTTTTTATTTAAGTTGGCACATTACAAAACATATTGAGTCCGCCAGCGTAGCTCAGTTGGCTAGAGCAGCTGATTTGTAATCAGCAGGTCGTGGGTTCGAGTCCCTCCGCCGGCTCTTTAGTAAAACCATCTAACTTTTGTTAGGTGGTTTTTTTGCTTTAGGGCGGTTTGTGAATTTATGGAGCAGAAAGATTAGGCATTTTTTGCAGACATTAGTCCCGCTATCCGTTACAATCTTATAAGCCGAACCCCGGCTTATAAGGATTTCCACTTCCATCGGGGCTAAAGAGAGAAATTGTGTTTTTTTTGCTTTCATTCGAAAAAATAAGAAAATAAATTTTGGACTGATGTTACAAGAAATGGTGCTAGCCAAGGATAGTCATGTAAAAAAATGTAATTTAGCCTAAACTTCAATATGGTATAATTGTTTATAGATGAAATGGATTACTAGAGAACGCCCCAAAATTGATAGAATAGCTTCCCCTTGGTTAATAAAAAATTTTGTTGACAAAGAAGCAGAATTTATTTATGTTCCATTCAATCAAGTTTTGGATAAAGCAAAAGAATTGGATGCTATCCCATTTGATATCCCTAATGTAGAGTTTACCCATTACGAAGAGCAAAGTACTTTCGACTACATTGTAAAAAAATATAAAATTGTAGACCCTGCTATTCTAATTATTGCTGATATTGTTCGTGGTGCAGATACAGACAGACACGACATAGCAAAAGAATCTGCTGGTCTTTGGGCAATTTCAGCTGGTCTTTCCTATAATATTACGGACGACTATAAATTATTAGAAAGCGGAATGGTTATTTATGATGCGCTGTACAGTTGGGCAACGCATTTATACAAACAAAATCATTTGCAGAATAGTCCTTTTGAAAATCTATTGCACGAAGTGTATCATAAATTTTTGAAGAAAGAAAAAATAAATAAGAAGAAAACACCCTCTTGGGTTAAGGATTTAAAAGCAATAATTCAGGATCAAATAGATACCCAATTTACTTTTGACCTAAAGAAGATTTCTAATGATTTAGAACTTAATCCTTCTTATTTATCAAGAGAATTTTCCAAATATTTTGAAGATCTTAATTTTGGAGATTATGTTAGGAAATTACGAATTGAAAAAGCAATTACTCTTATTCAAAATTCAACCTATACACTTACGGAAATAGCTTACATGACTGGTTTTTCAGATCAAAGTCATTTTACGAGAATATTCAAGCAGAGTACAGGGAAAAATCCTTCATCCTATCGAAAAAGTTCACAAAAAGGTAATTCAGATACAAAAGGTAAATAGTATACTATTTCTACCTTTTTAGTATAACTAGTTTTGTTGTCATAAATAAAATGATATGATACAAATTAGATCAGTAATTCTTTTTACTTTGTTGATATTAAACGCTTCTGCTTTTTCTCAAACAACTTATCCAAAAATAACGGGATATTTTGGCATACTGCATCCTATAGTGATTTTCAATGGAGATGAAACTAATGTCAATTTTAGAGATTATTATGCCGTAGGTTTTCCAACAGGAATCAATATTTGGAAAAGTTCTAAAATTGGATTTTCTTTTGAGGTGGTTCCTAATATTAAAGCAGAAGACGGCGTTAGTAAAATGAATAATTTATTATTTCACCCGGGTGTATTGGTAGCGCTAGGTAATGGGTTCACATTTGCAGGAAGAGCTGCGTTTGAAACTAATGGCCGATACGGATTCACTCCAGTATTCAATAAGACAGTAATGAAAAATGAAAATTGCAGTTATTTTGTTGCCATTCCATTACCTGTTAGGTTTGGAAATGATCATCCCACCAGTTTTACTGTAGGCTTCCAATTTGGCATCGCCTTTTAAAAAACATCTAAAATTATGAAAGAGAACCCAACATACACTTTGAAAGAGTTAGCATTTTATTTTCTAAAATTAGGAACAATTGGCTTTGGTGGTCCAGTAGCATTGGTTGGTTATATGCACAGAGATTTGGTTGAAAATCGAAAATGGATTTCTGAAGAAGAATATAAGGAAGGTTTAGCTTTGGCACAATTAGCGCCAGGCCCATTAGCAGCACAATTGGCAATCTACCTAGGGTTTGTACATTATAGTTTTTTAGGGGCGACGTTGATAGGATTTGCCTTCGTTTTGCCTTCGTTTATAATGGTGGTACTATTGGGAATCGTTTACAAATTATACGGAGGATTGTCTTGGATACAAGCTGTTTTTTATGGTGTTGGTGCAGCTGTTATAGGTATTATTGTGATGAGTTCTTATAAACTGACGCTAAAATCTATTGGTAAATTCAATTTAACTTCTTTTAAAACGAATTGGTTATTGTGGCTATTTTTTATAGTTGCGGCTGTTATAACATTGGTTACTCAGCAGGAACAAATTTTGTTATTTGTATGTGCCGGGCTTTTATATATGTTTGTAAAAGCGCCTCCAAAATGGTTTAATATAAGAACAGCCAATTCGGTTGCTCTATTGCAAATAGGTTTTTGGAACTTTGAAAACAGTACTCTTATGAAAATTGGTCTCTTTTTTGCCGAAGCTGGAGCATTTGTGTTTGGCAGTGGACTGGCAATTGTGCCTTTTTTGCACTCAGGAGTTGTGATAGAGAATCAATGGTTGACAGAACATCAATTTGTTGATGCAGTGGCCGTTGCAATGATTACTCCTGGTCCAGTTGTTATCACAGTTGGGTTTATAGGTTATTTGGTTGCAGGTTTTCCTGGAGCCTTGGTTGCTGCTTTAGCCACATTTTTGCCCTGCTATTTATTTACAATTGCTTTGGCTCCATCGTTTAAAAAAATTGCTCAAAATAAATCAATCAAATCTTTTGTTGATGGAATTACTGCTGCCGTTGTTGGCGCATTAGTTGGAGCTGTTGGTGTAATTGCATCCAGAAGTATTTTGGATATTCAAACAGCCTTAATCGCTATTACAACAATTTTCGCTTTACTTTATATCAAGAAAATCCAAGAACCTTACATCATTGTTGTGGCAGCAGTTGTGGGGATTGCTATAAAATTGATATTATGAACAGAAAGGATTTTTTGAAATCGGGTACTTAGTTTTGGGCTGCAACATTGTGGTCTTGCCTAAGCGAGCTTTGACGAACTGATGCAGTAAATCTCTGTTGAATTATGGATACAAAAAAACCGCCTTGTTTATAGGCGGTTTTTATTTATAAAATAAGTTGAATTATTTAGCTTCAGTTTCTTTTATGGCATTAACGTATTTAGTCAATTTTTTACCATAAAGAGAGTTAGCTACTTTTGGAGTCATTGATTTTTGAATGGTATCCAAATATTTGATGTTGATATCATAAATTTCGGCTAAAGCAATATATGGAGACACTTCATGGTCTTTATTGTTTACTGCAAAATTGGTAGCGTAAAGGTATTTACGTTTGATATTGTTGTCTTGCAAAGCGTTTATGCTATCTATGGCTTTTGCATTATTACTTTTTATAGCTTTAAACTTTTGCTCGATCAATGTTAGATTTTCGTCACTGAAACGAGAATTTATTTTTTTGTATTCCTCATATAATTCTTGGTTTTTTGATCCAGTGATTTTTGCACTCGAAATAAATGAATCTAAGTTGGTATCAATATTAATTGTTCCAGGTTCTGCAAAAAACATGATGTTATTGTCAAGTGAGTTAGTTACACCTCTGTCAAGATATAGGTATAACATTTCAGGAGATTTTAAATCAATGTTACTTTCAAAAGCAGAATTTCCATCAATCTTGATGCTGTCGATCGCCACAAGGGAAGAGTCAGCATATCTTTGAATGTACAAAGTTCCTTCTTTTAATCCTTTGATGTTTCCTGTGATATGTAAATTTGTTTTGGATTCATTTTTGTTACAAGCAACCAAAAGAAGTAAAGCAACAAAAGCAATAATTGAATTTTTCATGTGTAAATAATATTTGTTTTTTTGGAAACGTAAAAACGCTATTCTTCATTGCTGAATTATGGCGATTTTAGTTTTGTTTATTTTTGGCGCAAAATAAAGAAAATTGTTGGAATGAATGGTTTTAATGAGAGTGAATTTAAAAAAAAATCCCATTCGTCGAGACGAATGGGATTTTGTGTAGGGTTGTTAAGATTATCCTTTCAGCCAAGCTTCTCTCAAAGCTGCTTTTGAAGCATCTGTTGCTTCAAGACCGTCAGTATCGATATAAGGGAATTTCACAACTCCTTTCAATACTTGTTCTTTTCCGTCGCGTTTAATTTTTATCGAGATTGCATCGTTCTCTTTCCATTTTTGACTTTCTGAAATCATGTCGTAAATGTTGCTTAGAGAATAAGGTTTATCATTGATAGCAAGGATGATATCTCCACCTTTTAAGTCTAATGCTGTATAGAAAATAGTCAATTCTTTGTTTGGAGCTACAAAAATCTCGTTGTTTTCATGATTGACAGCGATGTATGGAACCTGACCTTTTAGGAATATTCCTTCTGGTGTTTTTTTTGTAACCTTTGTTACACCTACTTTTGCTAAATACTCATAATAAGGAATAGGTGTTGGTCCAGATACATATGTGGTTAAAAAAGTACCAACTTCAGGATAGGTTAATGAAGTTATTTTTGCGAATAAATCGGCATCATTAAATGGTTTTGAAACTCCATATTCATTAGATAATTGATGCATTAAATCTAATATTCCTCTTTTTCCTCCGCTACTTTCTCTGATTTGTATATCCAAGCACATTCCGATTAATGCCCCTTTTTGATATACGTTTAAGTACTGATCTTTAT
>NZ_DASTTN010000482.1:0-8765 GCF_035760125.1 Flavobacterium sp. | reverse complement strand
CAGGAACAGACATGATTGAAGTCCCGTGCAAAGAAGTAAATACAATGTTCAGGTTGTCTTTGGCTTCCTTTGGAGTATTGAAACTTGCATTCTCAACAGACGATTTCACAAAAGCTTCGTCAATTTCAGTGTCTATATATTGAATCAAATTTTCATCTGCCGAAAATTTGATTTCGTTGTAATTTAAATTTTCGATAACTTCAATGATAGCTCCGTCTTGTGGAGGAACTATTTGTCCACCATCTTCCCAATATACTTTGTAGCCATTATATTCTGGAGGATTATGAGATGCAGTTAATACAATACCACATTGACAACCTAAATGTTTAAGCGCAAAAGACAATTCCGGAGTCGGTCTCAAGTCCGAAAACAAATAAACCTGAATTCCATTTGCAGAGAAAACATCGGCAACTACTTTTGCCAAAGATTGACTGTTATGACGGCAATCATAAGCAATTACAACCTTCAAAGCCTGTCCAGGAAAAACAGTATGTAAATAATTAGAAAGTCCTTGAGTGTTTTTTCCAAGCGTATATTTGTTAATACGGTTGTTTCCAACTCCCATTACACCACGCATTCCGCCAGTTCCAAACTCTAGATTTTTGTAAAAACTTTCCTCTAGTTCTTTTGGTGAGGTAGTCATTAATTCCTTAATGGCCACATGTGTTTCATTGTCGAATGTTGGAGTCAACCATTCGTTTACTGCGTCTAAAATGTTTTGAGGTATGTGCATTTTATATTAGTTTAAGTTGTTAATCTATTTTATGAAAGCAAGAATATCGGTTTTATTAGGAGCTATTTCCTGCTATCCGCTATATCTTTTTTTGTCTCGTTAGAAAAAAAACGAGACAAAAAAAGGATGCCGCTTCTATCAGGGCTAAACCCGAAAAGCTAGAAATTCAGTTCTTATAACTTATTTTAATTTTATATATAGTTCAGCAAATTGCTTTTATAAATCAAAAAAAAATTAAAAATTTACTTCAGTAGAAACCTTGTAACGTTCTTCATTGTTTTTGGTTCTCAAAATAATTTCTCCCAGAAATCCTGCCAAAAACAATTGTGTTCCCAGAACCATCGTTGTCAATGCAATGAAAAACCAAGGATTGCTGGTGACCAAATTATAGCGCATTCCCATATACATATGATATAGTTTTGAAACTCCTATATATCCAGCTAATAAAAATCCAAGAATAAACATAAAGGAACCAATCGCACCAAATAAATGCATTGGTCTTTTGCCAAATCGGGAAAGAAACCAAATCGTTATTAAATCCAAAAAACCATTGATGAAACGTTCCATTCCAAATTTGGTTTCACCATATTTTCTTGCTTGGTGTTGCACTATTTTTTCGCCAATTTTGCCAAAACCGGCATTTTTTGCCAAAACAGGAATATATCGGTGCATTTCACCAGAAACTTCAATGTTTTTTACCACTACATTTTTGTAGGCTTTCAATCCGCAGTTAAAATCATTCAATTCAACCCCAGATGTTTTTCTGGCGGCCCAGTTAAATAGTTTCGAAGGGATATTTTTGGCAACAACTGAGTCGTAACGTTTCTTTTTCCAACCCGAAACCAAATCGTATTTTTCTTTGGTAATCATTTCATATAAACCAGGAATTTCGTCAGGACTGTCCTGTAAATCGGCATCCATCGTGATAATCACATCGCCTTTTGCTTTTGCAAAACCAGCATGTAAAGCTTGAGATTTTCCAAAGTTTTTCATGAATCGAATCCCTTTTACATTTGGATTTTCATTGGCAAATCCTGATATAATATTCCAAGATTCATCTGTACTCCCGTCATCCAAAAAAATGATTTCATAACTATAGTTGTTAGATTTCATTATTGAAATAATCCAAGTGTACAATTCTTGTAGAGATTCCTCTTCGTTAAGAAGCGGTATGAGTATTGATAAATTCATTAATTAGAAGCTTTGCGGTTTTTCGTTTTTTAATACTGCCCCTACAATTAGGGAGTAAATTAAGCCAAAGAAAGAATACATGGCCAATGTTACAGGTAAAACAATAAAAGGATTCATGAATTTTTTTACCATCGAAAGTCCCATTTCAATTTGTTCACTCGTCATGTTTGGGTTTTTTGCCAACATGCCTTCTTTGGTAATAGCTATCATTTCATCTATGAATTCAGGAAAAATGAAATTGAAAATAATATTAAAAACAGCATATATAAGTGCAGCGATAAAAGTTATGGAAATTCCTGTTTTGAGACTTTCGCTAAGTGTTATAAAGCCATTGTTGATGTTTTTCTTGTAATTTGTGCAACCTATATATATAAATAAGATTGGCAATAACATGTAATTAGAGATGTTTACAATTGTTCCGACACTCGTGTTAATTAATGATTTCATTCCAACGAGGTACATAATTACGAATTCTAAAACCATTATGACACCGAATAAAACACCATACAAAACACCAGATTTTGCTGGTGATACATTATTTTCCATAGAGACTGTTTTAATTAATCTACAAATATAGCAATTCCCAATATAATGGCGTGTAAAAAATGATTTTTACGGCCATATAAAAAAAGTTACACAAAGGTTTGTATATTGAAAAATAAGTGTAAATTTGCAAACTCAAAATAATATTGTAAAACAAAAAGTTATAGCGCGTTTATACCTTTTCTGTTAGAAGAAAAGCTTCAAGACAAGTTATAATTAACAAATAAAAAAGATTCAAGATGAAAAAAGGTGTACACCCAGAAAATTACAGATTAGTTGCTTTTAAAGACATGTCAAACGAAGATGTTTTTATCACTAAATCTACTGCTGATACTAAAGAAACTATCATTCACGAAGGTGTTGAATATCCAGTTGTGAAAATGGAGATTTCTAGAACTTCTCACCCTTTTTACACAGGTAAATCTAAACTTATCGATACTGCAGGACGTATTGATAAATTCAAAACTAAATACGCTAAACACGTTAAATAATTTTAACTGGTTTCAAATACACAAAAAGCCTCGCAAATTGCGAGGCTTTTTTTTATGGAAATTTTCTCATATTCTTTTCGTGTGGGATTCCTTACTCCCATAAACATTTAAAAATAGTTGTAACTTTGCGGTGATAACCAAATCACATTTTAACAATTTACAATTTAATTTATGAACTACATACTTTTTGACGGTCCCGCTCGAAATGCTTTGTTGCCCTTTACTTTTACACGTCCTGTTGCCGATATTCTTGTTGGTATTATGACGATTCGCCAAAAGTGGGAAGCGCATTTGGGATCTACCACGACAACAGTAACCGAGGAATATTTATCAGAGAAATTTCCAATGGTAGAGTTGGAGGAAAATGTAATGATTAATGCCTCTTTTTTACCAAATACTGTTTTGGCGGAAATGGTTAGTAATCTTGGACCTAATCAGGCTATTTTCAAAGGGGATGATGTTATAGCTTTTTATACGAATGACGAGCAGGAATCAGTAGATTTTGATACTTATGAGATTCTTGAATACAATGAGGATTGTATAACTATTGAACATACTTGGGATATTTTTTCCAATAATGATATTGCCATTCGTGAAGATTTTGAGTTTTTGACAGCTGATAGAAAATCACAACCAATACCAAAAAGTGTAAATGTAATAGCTCCTGAAAATATTTTTATTGAAGAAGGAGCCAAATTGGAGTTCGTTACCTTGAATGCTTCGACTGGGCCTATATATATAGGTAAAGATTCCGAAATAATGGAAGGATCTATCATTCGTGGACCATTTGCTTTATGCGAAAATGCGCAAGTAAAAATGGGAGCTAAAGTTTATGGAGCAACAACTGTAGGTCCTTATTCAAGAATTGGAGGTGAGGTAAAAAACACAGTGCTTTTTGCTTATTCCAATAAAGGTCATGATGGGTTTCTTGGAGATTCTGTCTTAGGAGAATGGTGTAATATTGGTGCAGACAGTAATAATTCTAATCTGAAAAATAATTACGAAGAAGTAAAAATGTGGAGTTATGAAACCGAAGGTTTTGCCAAAACAGGTCTTCAGTTTTGCGGGTTGATGATGGGAGATCACAGTAAATGTGGTATCAATACCATGTTTAATACGGGGACTGTAGTAGGAGTGAGTGCTAATATTTTTGGAAGCGGTTTTCCACGCAATTTTGTGCCAAGTTTTTCTTGGGGAGGAGCGGCGGGATTTACCACTTATGTTACCAAAAAAGCTTTTGAAACGGCAAGGTTGGTAATGAGTCGTAGAAATGTAGAGTTTGATGAAAAAGAAGCTGCTATTTTGGAACATATTTTTGAGGAATCAAAAAAATGGAGAAAAGATTAATTAGTCAATGAGCTAATTAGATAATTAGAAAATGGAAATATTTGCTCCACAAAGTTTAATGCTTTGTGGAGCTTTTTTGTTTAAAAGCTTTTCGTCTTAAAGGAGAATTGTCTAATTGGCACATTTTCTAATTGCTTAATTATCTAATTAATCTATCTTTGCACCTTCAAAAAATAACTGCTAAGAGATCTAATAATCTAAGTAGTCTAATAATTTAAAAATCTAAATGATTACAATTAACGATATTTCGGTTCAATTTGGGGGCACAACTCTTTTTAGTGATGTTTCTTTTGCAATAAATGAAAATGATAAAATTGCCCTTATGGGTAAAAATGGTGCTGGTAAATCAACACTTTTAAAGATTATTGCTGGGCAAGGCAAACCATCCACTGGAAATGTTTCTGTGCCAAAAGAAGCTGTTGTTGCTTATTTGCCACAGCATTTGTTAACTACAGATGGTGCTACGGTGATGGAAGAGGCTTCAAAAGCTTTTGGTGAAATCTTTAATATGAAATCCGAAATTGATGAAATTAATGAGCAATTAACTATCCGTACCGATTATGAAAGTGATGGGTACATGAAATTAATCGAAAGAGTTTCTGATTTAAGTGAAAAATATTATGCCATTGAAGAGGTGAATTATGAAGCTGAAGTCGAGAAAATTCTAATTGGTCTTGGTTTTGTTCGTGAAGATTTTACCCGTCAAACTTCCGAGTTTTCAGGAGGTTGGAGAATGCGAATTGAATTGGCTAAAATACTTTTGCAAAAACCCGATTTAATTTTACTGGATGAGCCTACTAATCACATGGATATCGAAAGTATTCAATGGCTAGAAGATTTCTTGATTAATTCAGCTAAAGCGGTTGTGGTAATTTCGCACGATAGAGCTTTTGTAGATAACATTACGAATCGTACTATTGAAGTTACAATGGGGCGTATTTATGATTACAAAGCCAAGTATACGCATTATTTGGAGTTAAGAAAAGATCGTCGTATACATCAGCAAAAAGCCTATGATGAGCAACAAAAAATGATTGCTGATAATAGGGCTTTTATTGATCGTTTTAAAGGGACATTTTCTAAAACTGATGCAGTTCAGTCTAGAGTAAAAATGTTGGAAAAGTTAGTTATTGTACAGGTTGATGAAGTGGATACATCTGCATTGCGATTGAAATTTCCTCCAGCTGCCCGTTCTGGACAATATCCTGTTATTGTAAAAGATATGTCTAAATCCTATGGAGATCATGTGGTTTTCAAAGATGCTAATATTGTTATAGAGAGAGGGCAAAAAGTAGCTTTTGTAGGAAAAAATGGAGAAGGAAAATCAACAATGATCAAAGCTATAATGAAGGAATTTGGAGTTGATAGCGGTTCTGTTGAAATTGGACATAATTCTCAAATTGGATATTTTGCTCAAAATCAAGCGGCATTATTGGATGAAAATGCAACTATTTTTGAAACTATAGATGATATTGCTGTTGGTGATGTAAGAACGCAAATAAAAAATATTCTTGGAGCTTTCATGTTTCATGGAGATGATATTACTAAGAAAGTTAAAGTGCTATCTGGAGGAGAAAAAACACGTTTGGCAATGATTAAATTATTATTGGAGCCAGTAAATTTATTGATTCTGGATGAGCCTTCAAATCACTTGGACATGAAAACCAAAGATATTATCAAGGATGCTTTGCGTGATTTTGACGGGACTTTAATTTTGGTTTCTCACGATCGTGATTTCCTTGACGGATTGGCTACAAAAGTTTTCGAATTTGGTAATAAACGTGTTGTAGAGCATTTTGAAGATATAACTGGTTTCTTGGCTCACAAGAAAATGGATAGCATGAAAGAAATTGAAAAATAAATTTGAAATTTCTTTTCAAAACAAAAAAAGCAGGAGTTTAATTTCTCCTGCTTTTTTCGTTTTAAATGAATCTTTTTATATGCGTATTCCTGGTGGAAGCAATTCTTTGTAAATTGGATTTTTTTTAAAGAAAGTGACAATTTTAGGAAGAATGGGCACTACTTTTAATTTTTTTTCAATAGCAGTTTCCATGATGTTCTTTAGGAAATTAGAAATAAACTCTTCGTCATTGTAACCTTCAGGGGTATTAATCTTGGTTAAAAATATTTTTTTCTCCTGAAAAGAATATTCAACAGAAACTATTCCAGTTTCTACTTTTGTTTCAAATTGTCGGGCAAAAGCATTGTCTTTAATCTCTAATTTTATTATAGTTTCCATTTTTTGGTTTTATTGGTGCAAATAATGAGTAAGTTTTTGTTGTTTAAGTAATTTATAAAGTGTTAAAATTATGTTTTAAGTAAGTTTTGTCTTTTAAATTATACTTTTTTGCTTTGTGCAAAAATAATTTCGAGGTATTATGCTTGTGGTATAAAGCGCAAAGGTAATCATTTGATAATCAGATACAAGTGTTTTTTTGGATTAACTTATGAAACGGAGTTTTAAAAAGCTTGTATTAGTGGATATGTAACGTTTTTTGGTCCTTGTTTTAAATTTGAAATATATGTTCAAGTAGTCTGTAAATGGGAATAAAATAATTAATTTTAAAAAGTGGTATGGTAAATACTCATATCGATTAATGTTAAAATAGTATGAATAAAATTCCAGTTTATTTTATGCCAGGTTTGGCGGCTAGTGTTGCTATTTTTGAAAGAATTAAACTTCCAGAGTCAGAATTTGATATGTTTTTTTTAGAATGGGAAATTCCATTGGAAAAAGAATCTTTACAAGATTATGCCAAACGTATGGCGGGAAAGATTAAACATGAGAACCCAGTTTTGATAGGAGTTTCTTTTGGAGGCATTTTGGTTCAGGAAATGTCCTGTTTTATTGCAGTACATAAAGTTATAATTATTTCCAGTGTAAAAAGCAATTTGGAGTTTCCTAAAAGAATGATGATTGCAAAAAGCACGAAAGCTTATAAATTAATTCCAATAAGTTTAGTTCAAAATATTGAAAGCTTAGCTAAATTTTCTTTTGGTAAAAAAGTAAATGAAAGACTTAAATTATATGAAAAATTTCTTTCGGTAAGAGATAAACGATACTTGGATTGGGCTATTGAGCAGGTCATTTTGTGGGATAGAACGGTTGTTGATCAACAGGTAATACATATTCATGGAGATGCCGACGACGTTTTTCCAATTAAAAAGATTTCTAATTGTATTGTCGTTAAAGGTGGTACTCACATAATGATTTTAATGAAATGTAAATGGTTAAATACAAATTTGCCTAAAATTATTCTAGGTCAATATGATAATGGTGAAGAGCTGTAATTAAAACAATGTTGCTTTTTTATTCAAAGCGAAGTAAAAAAGAATTAATTAGTGGTGAAGCTTTTTTTACTGGTTAAAGCTTTCATTAGATTTTCATTAATGTCTTTACTGAAGTAATTGTAACAGGTAATGATAGCTTCTTTAATCGGAGTTTTTATTTTTGCTTTACTCTCAAAATGTTTGATATTTACAACGTTTTTATTTTCGTCAATAAAAATTGAAGTTGGAAAACCTAAAGTATGTTTGATGGTTGCTACAATATGGGAATCTTTCGAATAGTATTCATTGGCGTAACATACTTTAATATTATCGCTAAATTTGTAAGCAATATTTTTTAAATCGCTTTTTTTATCCCAAAACACTACAATAATTTGCATGTCATCGCGATGTTCTTTAGCTAATATATTCAAAGCAGGAATTTCGCCTTTTGGGATTACGCACCATGAAGCATATGTGATGATGAAAATAGGTTTTGAGATTCTGTTTATTTTTACGTTTTTTTCTTTATAAACTTTCAAACTGAAATCATCAAACTTTGTTCCGACGAGTTTGTTTTTTACTAAAGAATCAAAAAGATTTTTGCCTTCCTCAATGTTTCTTTTTTCGTAAGCGTTATTGCTTGCTTTTTTATAAGGATTTATGTTTTCTTTTATGGCATCAGACAGGTATGTAATTGTGTCTTGGGAATAGGAAGATGTTAAGGATAAAGATAAAATTAGTGTAAGTATAAATCTTTGCATAAATCATTTAGGTATAAAAACAATTTGCAAAAATATATTCTTTGTATTTAATAATATAAAAATAACGTTGAATAACAGATTAATCCGATATAATACTTATAATGTATAAAAAGTCATCCTAAAACTAAGATGACTTTTTGTAATGTGATAGTTGTGAGTGATTTAAACTGGATATTTATATTTTTTTCATTTGCTCTTTCATCATCGAGATCTGATCCTTGAGCATGTTTTGCTTGTCTAGTTTTTTAGCTTCGTTCAATAAAGTAGTAGCCTCAAGTTTTCTTCTGCGGGTCATTGCAACACCTGCTAAGTTTAATTTGGCAACTGCTAAATCCATGTCCATT
The DNA here is from genome assembly GCF_035760125.1 of Flavobacterium sp. Classification (GTDB taxonomy): domain Bacteria; phylum Bacteroidota; class Bacteroidia; order Flavobacteriales; family Flavobacteriaceae; genus Flavobacterium. Next base: position 85 of record NZ_DASTTN010000482.1, on the reverse strand, counting down.
GATAGACCGAGTTCGATTGCTTTTTTGAAATATTTTTCAGCTTGATTGATATTTGTTTGCGAAAGCATAATTCCATGTAGGTAAT
>NZ_DASTTN010000481.1:0-2816 GCF_035760125.1 Flavobacterium sp. | reverse complement strand
AAATCTCATTTTCAAAGTTCGTACCTTTGCGCTTTAAACTTAGTTGGTAATACAACTTAGAATCTCAATAAAAATGATTGAAATAGGAAAATACAATACGCTTACTATATTACGTGATACCAAAGTGGGGTTGTTTTTGGGCGACCCAGAAAAAGACCCTGAAGGAATACACGATATACTTTTACCTAATAAATATGTGCCAAATGAATTTGAAATAGGTGAGGAGCTTATTGTTTTTGTGTATTTGGATCATGAAGAACGTCCAGTTGCCACAACTTTGGAGCCTTATATATTACTGAATGAGTTTGCTCTTTTACGTGTGAATTATACCAATCAAATTGGTGCTTTTATGGATTGGGGAATGGAGAAGGATATATTGGTGCCTTTCAAGGAACAGGCTCGTCCTATGGAAAAAGGAAAACGCTATTTGGTTTATCTTTATATGGATGAAAAAACCAATCGTTTGGTAGCCTCCAGTAAATTGAACCAATTTTTGAAAAATGACCATCTTACAGTTGAAAAAGGGGAAGAAGTGGAGCTTATCGTTTCTCATATCACCGAATTGGGTATCAATGTAATCATCAATGAGCAACACAAAGGATTGTTGTACAAAGATGAAGTTTATGATGATGCTATACGTACGGGAGATCGTATGCGAGGATATATCAAGAATATCAGACCTGATAACAAGATAGATGTTTCGTTGCAAATTCAAGGTTATCAAAGTATAGAGCCCAATGCCGAAAAAATTCTGGATGAACTAAGAGCCAGTAGAGGTTTTTTACGTCTAACTGATAATTCACACCCGGAAGATATCAAGACAGTTTTAAAGATGAGCAAGAAAACCTTTAAAAAAGCCATTGGCGCTTTGTATAAGGAAAAGTTAATCGAGATTAAAGAAGACGGGATCTATTTAGTTAAGGAATAAAAAAAGGAAGGCTAATCATTTTGATTAGCCTTTCTCTTTTACTTTTGTTTGTACCCTATAGATATAAACAAAAATAAAACATTTTCGAACATTTTAAAAAGTATATTCAAGCACTTTATATACTTAACGTATATGTAATACAAGTAATCACAAAGCGTAAATTACTTTATTAAATGGTTTGTCTATAAATCAAAACATTAACTGTATTTAGTAAAGTATAAATTTCACATTAAAACCATTGGTTATCTATACATTTAAAGATTACATCTGTTATTGTACTTGTGTAAAGTAGTTAGATTGTAAATCTTTTACTTAACCCTGAGGTGTTACTTTCTATGAATTACTATTTTGGCAAACGTTTCATTTATTTGCTTGTACTTTAAAATAGTTTTTGTGTAAATTATATAATTTAAAACCATAAAAATAGAAGCGACAATAATTTCAAATTCACTCAAAAAAATCATTTTTTAGGTTAATAAATCAGTGAAAACTCCGTGCTAATCTGAATTAATAACTAACGTTGATTTTACTATAGAATAATGATTAGCATGAGTTAAAATTAATAATTATTTGTTCTCATTGATGTTAAAATCCAATTTATTTTTAAATTTTAACGCTTCTACTTGATTTAAAATTTTATTGAAAGAAACAATTTAATAAAATGATTTTCAGTATGTTAAAAATACTTATATATTAAAATTGCATATTGAAATTTAATCCCCAAATAGCTTTGTTGACTCCTTTATCAAAACCGATAGGCGCCAGACTTAATTGTGTTTTAGTTTTTTCTTTATAACCAAAACTATCCAATAAGGTATTGAAAGGATCAATTAAAAACAATGTGGTGTATCCTAAGGCTTTTGAGTTTAATACTTTTTTATCGTGTCTTAAAATACTTTTTTTGGCATAGAAAAAGCCTTCTCCTACAACAGAACCAACTACTGGTGTGATTATTAAATCTTGTTTTGATGGGATTTCGGCAAATGCCTCTATTCCATATTCCCAAAAACAGGTGGACATAAAAGCAGAATATAAAAAAGATTCAAGCATATTAAAACCACTACTTCTTGCCGTCATATAATAAACTCCACCAGAATAAGGGTGAGTAATCCAGTTCAAAACCCAATCATCTTCATCCCAAACAGGGCCTGCTTTTACATTTTGTTTCCATTTATAGGTGATTCCATTTTCTTTCATCGCTTCCTTGTCCCAATTGGTAACACTTTCAGGCATGGCGTAAAGAACTCCAAAGGCAATTATAGTAGCTCCTACATACATTGCGGTATCATACCCCAATCTTGTGTAATCTCTTTTCGTTGGAGGATATGCGATGCCGTTTTGTTGTACCAATGTACTATCGGTTAATGAAAGCATATTGTAATTGTAAGGAGTTATACTCTCTGTACTTTCTTTTTGAGAAATAGAGGCGACAATTGTATTTTGGGGAAGTGACGATGGTAATTGATTCTGATTGTTTATTGACTGCTCTTCTTGTTGAGCAAAAATGGTATTTCCAGAAAGTAAAATTATAAAGGCGTATAAAACGGGTTTAAGTAGATTCATTTTAGGATTTAATACTTTTAAAAAGATGACCAAATACGTATTTGGGTAAAATTATAAATTGTTTTTGCTTTCATAACTATTGAATTACAATCCCTTCGCGATTGAATTCGTTCAGTTTTTAAACGCGGCAAATATAATTAATTAATGGGAACTAGGTAGGCATTTTTACATCTTAATCTTAAATTAATAATTAGGGTATTTCAAGGGGTATACTATCTATATCTCCATGGTTAAATGCATTATTAAGTTAAATAATGATGAATTAGCAATCTAGTAGAGAAATAATGAATAAATCTTGACAATGTTTTTATCGTATATGGGTTCG
>NZ_DASTTN010000480.1:0-7095 GCF_035760125.1 Flavobacterium sp. | reverse complement strand
CAGCTTGGTTGAGTGGAGAGCCTGCAAACAGATGCCCAGTTGTCGCTCCTGATTTGACGATTTTGCCTGCAGGAGGTGCATTTACTACAGGAACAACCGTAAGTCCAGTATTGACTGCGAACGTAGCTTCATCGACTATTTATTACACTTTGGATGGAACAACTCCTACGACATCTTCAGCATCGGCTGTTGGGACAAAAACACTGTCAATTACTGCCAATACCACTGTAAAAGCATTGGTGATAAACACAGCAGGTACTTCATCTGCAGTAAAAACAGAAACTTATACTTTTAGTACACCAACAACGTTTACGGTTTATTTCAAAAAGCCATCAAATTGGAATTCAGTCGTTAAAATTTATTATTGGGGAACAACTGGAACTACACCAGCGGTAACTTGGCCAGGAGTCGCTATGACGCAAGATTGTGGTGACTGGTATGCATTCACTTTTCCGTCTACAGTTAGTGCGTCAAACTTAATTTTTAACGACGGGACTTTAAAAACTGCAGATTTAATAGCAACAGCTGGAATCAAATATTACGATTCAGCTTGGTTGAGCGCTGAACCTGCAAACAGATGCCCAGTGATCACGCCAGATTTGACAATTTTGCCAGCTGGAGGGACATTTACTACAGGAACTACGGTAAGTCCAGTATTGACTGCCAATGTAGCTACATCGACAATTTACTATACATTGGACGGAACTGCTCCTACGACATCTTCGGCATCTGCTGTTGGAACAAAAACGCTGTCAATTACTGCGAATACTACTGTGAAAGCATTGGTAATAAACACAGCAGGTACTTCATCGGCTGTTAAAACAGAGGTTTACACTTTTGTTACTGTTCCTACTTTAACGGTTTATTTTAAACCACCAACTTCATGGACAGGTGTGCCAAAAGTGCATTATTGGAATGCAGTTCCAGCAGGAAGTGTAGCCAATACTACTTGGCCAGGAGTAACTATGGTTGCGGATACTAATGGTTTTTATAAATATACCATTACAGGTCCAACATCGATTAATTTGATTTTCAACAATGGTTCAAGTGGAACAGCCAATCAAACAGCTGATTTATTAAGTAAAACAGATGGATATTCATATACTTGGGGAGCTAGTACTGCCAAATCAGGAATTAAAGAGGAGGCTAAAACTGAAATAACTGCTGTTTCTGTATATCCAAATCCAGTGAGTAGTTTGTTGCAAATTAGTTCTAATTCAGCTGCTTTGGATTATCAAATTGTAGCCATGAATGGAAATGTTGCTCAAATTGGAAAGGTGATTAATAATTCTATTGATGTAAGCACTTTAAGAGATGGTCTTTACTTTTTAAAGATTCATTTTGAAAATGGTCTAGAACACCAACAAAAAATTATTAAAAAATAAACGATAATTCTTTAAATTTAAAAGGCTCAAACTGATATTGGTTTGAGCCTTTTTTTAGTATAAATATATATAACTAAGTAATTTTTTCTGGACTTGATCATTTCTTTAGAAAGACTTTTTTTATAAATCAAATCTATTTTCCTATAGTTTATAAAACAAAAAACCTCGGAAGTATAACCTCCCGAGGAACTTAAAACCAACAAGTGTCAGTTTCTAAACTAGATATCCAACAAATAACCAAATTATATGGTACTAGTATTTTTAAATTACTTAATCGAAAATTTAAAAGTTGTTTTTGTTTTATGGGGTTTTTATTTCTTTCAAAACCCAGATCAATGGATTAATTCCTTATTTGTAAAAGGCATTTTTTTTTTACTAATCCTGTATCTCTTTTTCAGGACTAGACAGTAGATAAAACTATTTCAAGACAATAAAAAAAAATGGGATTATGTTTCTTTGATAATATCCCCATTGGGATGAACCACTAATTTGCGGGTCTCATTATCTTTTTTAATTTGAATATGGTACTGTTTTTTGATAATGTCACCATCTTCTTGAGTATATAGAAATTTATCATTGACAATTGACCATCCGGGATATTTTTTGCAAACGGAGTATATAACTGCACTCGGAAGTTTGACGTTTTTATAGTTTTCAACAACTCCCAGTAATTTTCCTTTTCCATCATAAGTTGCTGCTAAAGAGCCATTTTCTATTTCTAGCGTTAATAAATAAGATTCAGCTCCCAAGTAGTCTTTCCCGAGATCATAGGCAATGAATTTTTGTTGAAGACCCACAACTTTCATGTCGGGGTTATTGTCGGGTAGATACTTTGAAAAATCTTTCCCTGCACTTTTGATCACCACTTCCGGTAATTCTGTCATTTTAAGAACATTTGCATCAATATCATTAATTTTAGTGTGCTGTGAATAAGATAAAGCGATGCAGCCTAAAGACATCAAGGTAATAATATAGTATTTCATAATATTTCATATTAAATTAATTTTAAATAGATGTATTTAAATATTAAAATAAATTCTTTAAGGTATATGATTTTCTTCCCCTTTTAATTGATTGCGATTTATATATTAATTTCTAAATAGCTTTTTAAAAGAGATTTGGAGTTAAATTCTGAATGGAAACCTACTAGCATAAATTTATAAAACATTACAAACGCATACCGTTAATCATGTCTAGTATTTTTGTTAAAATTAATTTGTTTTTTTGTTGTTTTTTAATACGAATATGTATAGTTAATGTCAAAATTTTATGTTCTAATTTTGTTGAATTGGTCGTGCAGATATCGTTATCTCCAAAAAAAATAATTGAAAGTAAAACGACAATGAATGACCTATGTTAAAGGCTTGAAAATTATTTATAAAATGACTTTTAAACTTTGGATTCCCCACTTCTGTAAAGTTTGTATTTCATTTATAAAACAAAAAAACCTCAGAAGTATTACCTTCTGAGGAACTTAAAACCAACAAGTGTTAGCTTCTGAACTAGATATCCAACAAATAACCAAATTATATGGTACTAGTATTTTAAATTACTTAACCGAGAATTTAAAAGTTGTTTTTGTTTTATAGTTTTCTCCAGGACTTAAGACAGTCGTTGGGAAATCTTTTTGATTTGGTGAATCTGGATAATGTTGTGTTTCCAAGCAAAAACCAGTTCTGTGAGCGTATGTTCCGCCGTTTCTCATTGGTAAAGTTCCGTCAAGGAAGTTACCTGAGTAGAATTGGATTCCAGGTTGGTCGGTATATACTTCCAAAAGTCTTCCGCTTCCTGCGTCATAAGCTGAGGCTGCAAAACGTTCTCCTTTTCCTTGGTTGTTTAGAACCCAACAGTGATCGTAACCCAATCCTTTTTTCAACTGATCGTCATTGGCACCAATTTCTTTCCCAACCAATTTAGGTTTTCTGAAATCGAATGGAGTATTGGTTACATCGGTCAATTGTCCTGTTGGAATAAGCGTAGCATCTACAGGAACCAATTTATCTGCATCGATTGTGATTTCGTGATTCAAAATTGGTTTAGAGAAATCAGATGACAGGTTGAAATACGAGTGTTGCGTTAAGTTCACAACCGTTTTCTTATCGGTTGTAGCTTCATACAGAACGTCCAAAGCATTGTCTTTGTTTAGCGTGTAGGTTACAAAAACCGTCAAGTTTCCAGGATAACCTTCTTCCATGTCTTTGGCTACATACTTCAATTTTAAAGAAGCAGAGTCTCCACCTTTGGCTTCCTCAGCAGTCCAAACAACTCTGTGGAAACCTTCTGGTCCTCCGTGTAAAGCATTTGGCTCATTGTTGATGGCCAATGAATATTGTTTTCCGTCCAAAGTAAATTTTCCTTTCGCAATACGGTTACCGTATCTTCCGATAAGGGCTCCGAAATACGGATTGGCTTTTTGGTATTGTTCTAATGAGTTAAAACCAATCACCACCTCTTCGGATTTACCCGTTTTGTTAGGCACTTTTAGAGAAGAAATAATACCACCATAAGTGATGATGTTTACTTCCATACCTTTGTGGTTTTTCAATGTATATTGGTCAATTTGTACCCCTTTGTCGGTTTTGCCATATACTGATTTTGCTATAGACACTGAATCTGTAGCATTAGCCTCTAGAGCAGTTTCCGCTCCATCTTCTTTTTTTTCTCCTTTGCACTGCACATTCATACTCGCTAAACTTAAGATGGAAATTCCATAAATACAACGTTTTACTAGATTCATAATATTTTACTTTTTTGGTTTTTCAGTTATTTAAAAGGCTAAAGCCTTAAAGCCAAAAGTATAAAAATTAAATTCTATTTCTTCCGACTTTAAGACTCTATTGTATTATACCTAAATCATTATAGACCGTGTTGAAACAAATGGAAATAAGCTTCATTAGCATTGATAGTATCTTTGAAATTACGGATAGTGGTATTTGCATCGATTACCAATAATTCGATACCTGCGATATCTGCAAAATCTTCCATAAATTCAGTTGTTACCGCTTGACTGTAAACTGTATGGTGTGCACCACCAGCAAGAATCCAAGCTGTAGCAGCTACATCAAGGTTTGGCTTGCAATCCCACAATACGCGTGCTACTGGAAGTTTTGGTAAATCTGCCATTGGTTTTACTGCAGTAACTTCATTTACGATTAATCTAAAACGGGTTCCCATATCCACAAGTGATACGTTAATGGCATCTCCAGCAGGTGAATTGAACACCAAACGAGCCGGATCTTCTTTTCCTCCAATTCCTAATGGGTGTACTTCACAATTTGGTTTCCCGTCAGCGATAGAAGGGCAGATTTCCAACATGTGTGATCCTAAAACGTACGATTTTTGTGGAGTGAAGTGATACGTGTAATCTTCCATGAACGAAGTTCCTCCTTCAAGTCCCACATTCATTACTTTCAAAGCTCTAACCATTGCAGCCGTTTTCCAGTCTCCTTCACCACCAAAACCGTAACCATCGGCCATTAAACGTTGTGTTGCAATACCCGGAAGTTGTTTCCAAACTCCTAAGTTTTCAAAAGTATCCGTAAAAGCTCCGAAACCGCCCTCTTCCAAGAAAGCTCTCAATCCCAATTCGATTTTTGCGGCATCCGCCAAAGATTGTCTTTGCGCTCCTCCTTCTAAAAGTGATGGAGTTAAATTATAAGAAGCTTCGTAAACAGCCAATAAATCGTTCAATTGTTTGTCGGTTACTTTTTCCATGTGTTTGGTCACATCTGAAGAATCGTATCCATTTACAGACATTCCGAAACGAATTTGGGCTTCTACTTTATCACCTTCGGTAACGGCAACTTCACGCATATTGTCACCAATACGAGCTACTTTTAGGTTTTGCAATTCATTCCAACCTAATGCCACTCTTGTCCAGTTTCCTATTTTGGTTTGAACGCGTTCGTCTTCCCAGTGACCAACAATTACTTTACGTTTTTTACGCATTCTGGACATGATAAAACCAAATTCTCTGTCTCCGTGAGCCGATTGGTTCAAGTTCATAAAGTCCATGTCAATACTAGCCCAAGGGATTTCAGCGTTGAATTGTGTATGTAAGTGACATAATGGTTTATTCAAAATGCTTAGACCACCAATCCACATTTTGGCTGGTGAAAAAGTGTGCATCCAAGCTACGATACCAATACAGTTTTTATTGGAATTTGCTTCCAAACATACATTCGTGATTTGTGCAGGTGATTTTACTACATCTTTGTATACCAATTTTACTGGTAATTTTGAGGATGTGTCCAATCCTTTTGCAATTATTTGAGAATGTTCGGCTACTTTTCTTAATGTTTCTTCACCGTATAATTCTTGGCTCCCTACTACAAACCAAATTTCTTTTTGAGATATATCTATCATTATATTTTTGTTTAATGTTTTCTTTGTTTCAAGTTTTCGAGATTAGTAAAGTCTATTCTCTATCTTCTTTATTCTAAATTCTGCAATCTTTCTCTATTGTCCGTAATAGGAATCTTTTCCGTGTTTGCGTTCGTAATGCTTTTTGATTAAAGAATCTTTCAATCGAGGAGCATTAGGATTTATTTGTAAAGTCAGATAGGCCATTTCGGCTACGACTTCCAATACTTTGCTGTTGTAAACTGCTTTGGCAGCGTTTTTTCCCCAAGCAAATGGTCCGTGATTTCCTATCAGAATCATTTCTACTTCTTCGTACGAAAGGTTTTTTTCTTTGAAACAATCCAAAATCTGGATTCCGGTGTTGTGCTCATAGTTTCCTTCAATCAGTGAGTCCGCCATAGGCGCTGCACAAGGAATATCAGACGTTAAGTGATCGGCATGAGTGGTTCCAAAAATTGGAATATCGCGTTGCGATTGTGCCCAAGCTACCGAATAAGTCGCATGAGTATGTGCCACACCACCAATGTTTGGCCAGTTTTTATATAAATAGGCATGTGTTTTGGTGTCTGAAGAAGGACGCATACTGCCTTCGATGATGTTGTTGTCAAAATCGACAATAACAATGTCTTCCGGTTTTAGGTCTTCATAAGGAACTCCGCTCGGTTTAATGGCAAAAACACCATTTTTTCGATCTACAGCACTAACGTTTCCAAAAGTATAAACTACCAAATTCAATGCGTTCAACTGCATATTCGCTTCGTAGCATTCTTGTTTTAAGTCTTTATATATAGAGCTCATGTTGTTGTTTTTTAATGGATGGATCTGCATAAGCACTTAATTGGTCGTATGCCAAAAGCAACTTGTTATAAGCAGCTACTTTGTCGAGTTGTGGAGCATATTCGCTTTCAAAAGGGCTTCCCATTTTTTGAGCCGCTTCAATTACGTTTGGATAAATTCCGGCAGCAACGGCAGCATAAATGGCAGCTCCCAATGCAGGTGCTTGATCTGATAAAGCTACTTTGATAGGTTTGTTCAACACATTGGCCAAAGTTTGCATGATAAATGGCGACTTACGGGCAACTCCTCCAATACCAATAACGGTATCAATTCGAACACCTTCTTCCTCAAAACGATCCACGATTTTTTTGGATCCAAAACAAATGGCGTTTACCAGTGATTTGAACACATGTGGCGCTTTTGTTCCTAAAGATAGATTTGCAATGGCACTTTTAAGTTCTTGATTCGCATCTGGAGTTCTTCTTCCGTTAATCCAGTCCAATGCTACTGGAACACTTTCGGATAATGGTATTTTCTCTGCTTCGGCAGTTAATTGTATGATTAAATTGTC
>NZ_DASTTN010000479.1:0-3522 GCF_035760125.1 Flavobacterium sp. | reverse complement strand
GGCCTTTCTTTAGAGACAGAAGAATCGATGCCTTCGGGGATATTACCAAAAGAGCAATCGACTAATCATGAGTACAAACAACAGACGATTCCCCGCAGAATGGGAAAAGCAACAAGGAATTTTATTGTGTTTTCCACATAATGGAAAAGATTGGCCTGGAAAATACGAAGCCGTTCAATGGGCTTTTGTTGAATTCATCAAAAAAGTTGCCACATACGAGCAAGTATTTTTGGTCGTTGCCGATGAAAATCAAAAAGATAAAGTAGCCGAAATGCTGGAAACAGCTCACGTAATAATGAGCAATGTCTCTTTCATTATTCATAAAACCAATCGTAGTTGGATGCGTGATTCTGGACCAATTATTGTAAAAAATGGTACTGATAGAGAAGCTTTAAATTTCAATTTTAACGGTTGGGCGAAATATAAAAACATCAATTTAGACAAACACGTTCCTGCAAAAGTGGGTGAGTTTCTAAATATTCCGGTAACCCAAGTAATGTACAAAGGGAAGCCAGTAATTGTTGAAGGAGGAGCTATTGATGTAAACGGAAAAGGAACTCTATTAACTTCTGAAGAATGCTTGATGCATCCCTCTATTCAGGTTCGAAATCCAGGTTTTACCAAAGAAGATTACGAAGCTGTTTTCAAAGAATATCTAGGAATTACCAATGTAATTTGGCTAGGTGATGGAATTGAAGGCGATGATACGCACGGACATATTGATGATTTATGCCGATTTGTAAACGAAGACACTATTGTTACTATAGTCGAATTAGACAAAAACGACTCGAATTATAAACCTTTACAGGATAATTTGAAACGTTTACAAAATGCAAAACTCGAAAATGGAAAAGCTCCTGTTGTAGTGGCTTTGCCAATGCCAAAACGAATTGATTTTGAGGATTTACGTTTGCCTGCCAGTTATGCTAATTTCTTAATTTTGAATAATTGTGTTTTGGTTCCAACTTTTAATGATGCTAATGATAGAGTTGCCCTAAATATTTTGGCTGAATGTTTCCCAGATAGAGAAATCATCGGAATCAGTGCAATTGATTTCATTTGGGGATTTGGAACATTGCATTGCTTAAGTCAACAAATTCCTGAGTAAAATTATCGCAACAAAAGAAACTTAAACTCATTTGAGTTGTATTAATAAAAAAAGACTTGTAGATTTCTACAAGTCTTTTTTGTTATCGGATAAACCCCTTTTAGTCTCTCGTAAAAGGCAATTTTTGATTTGAACTAATAATCATATCAAATGCATTTTTAGCTTCGTTAAACTCAAATGTAACTCCTGCTTCTTTGGATTCAAATTTATCTTTACCAATTGGTTCAAGTGAAAATTTTGGGTAATCGGTAATTTCAGCAAAAAGCACACTATTTTTCTCTGTAATCTCAATTTTCAAAGGCGCAGCTTTAGTAGAAAATTTACCTAAGTAACCATCCAAAACGATGTCTTTTTCAACAGCTCCACTACCCGATTTCCATGTGTTATTACTTTCATTTACGTCTGGAAATGCATGATCAGGATCAATAACCACGCTCTCTATTTCTTCGGTAGTATTCACCTTTAAAGACCAATCTGTATTACGTTGCCAAATTTCCACAGGCAATTTAACACGGGTTACTTTTCCACTTTTTGTTTTTACATCCAAAATAACTGGCATAGCCATTTTTTCAAAATTTTCAATAGTGATTACAGCTCCTTTGCTTGGATCATTTTTTACATATTTAACAGAATTTATACCTTGATCCAAACGCCAGTTATTTACAAACCAACCTCTCCAAAACCAACTTAGGTCTTCGCCCGCCACATTCTCCATTGTTCTAAAGAAATCGTCTGGAGCTGGATGCTTGAAAGCCCAACGCTCTACGTAAGTTCTAAAAGCCAAATCAAAACGCTCTGGTCCCAATATTTGTTCTCTTAAAGTAACCAATCCAGCACTTGGCTTGAAGTAACACAAAAGACCAATATTTTTTTCTTTCATATTGTCAGGAGAACTCATTATTGGTTCATTCTTTGGATCAGTAAAATATTCAGCATTTTGATGAAAATCAGTTGGTTTACTTTTGTATTCACCATTATTAAAATCAACTGAACTAATTGAATTAATAAAGGTATTGAACCCTTCGTCCATCCAACCAAATAAACGCTCATTAGAACCCACAATCATTGGAAACCAACCATGACCAAATTCATGATCCGTAACTCCCCACAAATCCTCTCCTTTGGATTCCCATCCACAAAATACAATTCCTGGATATTCCATTCCACCTTCATTTCCGGCAACGTTGGTTGCAACAGGGTAAGGATATTCAAACCATCTTTTGGAATAATTCTCAATCGAAGTTTTAGTATATTCTGTGGCACGTCCCCAAGCTTCTTTTCCTGCACTTTCAACTGGATAAGCAGATAATGCAAGTGATTTTTGTCCACTTGGCAAATTGATTCTGGCTCCGTCCAATATAAATGCCGGTGAAGATGCCCATGAAAGATCACGAGCGTTTTTGATTTTAAAATGCCATGTTTTTTCAGAAGTAGTTCCTGCTTTTGATGCATTGGCTGCCACCTCTTCGGCAGTACGAATCATCACAGTTTTTTCACTTTGTTTGGCTTGGGCAATTCTTTTTTGTTCTTCAGCAGAATAAACAGCCGTTGAATTTAACAACTCACCAGAACAAACTACAACATGGTTAGATGGAACTGTAATATTCACATCAAAATCACCATATTCTAAATAAAACTCAGAAGCTCCTAAATATGGATTGGTATTCCAACCTCTCAAATCATCATACACGCACATACGAGGATACCACTGTGCTATGGTAAAAATTTTACCATTTTTGGTTTCCAAAACTCCCATTCTATCAGAACCTTCTTTTGGGGAAATGAATGAAAAATCTATTTTGATTTTCACAACTCCACCTTTCGCTTTCAAATCATCTGGAAGAAAAACTTGCATTCTAGTGTCAGTAATGATAAACTTTGCCTCTTTTTCTGCTGATTTACCACCTTTGGAAGTGGTTACAATTTTAACCGATTTAATTTTATGACCTCCGTCAAAAATTTCTCCTCTAGCGCCGTTACGGCTGCCCGTTAGTGGAATAAGTGCATTTCCTCTGGAATCAGATTTGAATAAATTTTGGTCCAAATGCATCCACACAAAAGACATTACATCATTACTATTGTTGGTGTAGGTAACTATTCCTGTACCAATAATCTCATTCGCTTTTTCGTTTAGTTTGGCAGTCAATTTATAATCTGCCCTGTTTTGCCAATATTCATGGCCAGGCGCTCCGTTCGCAGATCTTGTAGATGTACCATTAGTTGTATAAAAAAATGGACCAAAGGCATCATGGTAATTATACTTTGAAACTGGATTGGTAGTAGATGTGCTAGTTGCAGGAGCATCTTGACTCCATGAAGTACTAAACACAATTAATAAAGTCAGTTGAAACAAGACTCTAATACAATTGTTTTTCATAAGGTAAATTTTAATTGATTTTTATTGGGGGTAATAT
>NZ_DASTTN010000478.1:0-3951 GCF_035760125.1 Flavobacterium sp. | reverse complement strand
ATTTTCCTAAGACTAAAAGGAATGAAAATTGGATTTGGCGCGTTAGGAGAAGGATATGCCACCGATAAATGTAGGGATATGATGCTTGCCAAAGGCATCAAAGCTGGAATTGTAAACGGATCGGGAGATATGAGTACCTGGGGAAAACAACCCAATGGAAAACCCTGGAATATTGGCATCACCAATCCCTTTGACCCCGAAAAACTTTTGGCTGTCGTTCCATTGGGACAAGAGGCAGTAACTACCTCTGGAAGTTATGAAAAATTTGTTATTTTTGATGGCAAACGTTATTCTCACATCATAAATCCAGCAACGGGTTATCCTGCTACTGGACTTTGCAGTGTGACTGTTTTTGGGCCAAATGCCGAAACAGCAAATGGCTTGAGTACATCTTTAATGGTATTAGGAAAAACTCCTGGTCTAGATTTACTCAAACAATATCCTGATTATAGTTGTATAATGATTACCGACAATGGAAAAGTGGTAAAATCGAAAAACTTCCGAATCAAGAAATTTCATCCACATCTTTAATGTACTTTTAATTAGTACACGTATTTTTTACACCCAAATTTTCTGAAACACTGCAAATAAGAAAATCATTTCCTATTATCACTAGCTTGGGACAAATAAATCTACAGTATCATTTCTAGATATAATCCCACAAGTTAAAAAAGTCAAAACCCCTTAATTTCTACAAAAAAGCAATAAAGAAAAGGTGTTTTTCATCAAAAATGATTTTAAAACAACCCATAAACAACTACAAAACAATAGGTTAAATATTTACAAAAATATTATTAATATTTAGTCTAAATAAGTTGTCATATCAAAAATGAGTTTTTATATTTGCACTGTTATTTTTAATTATTCCAAATAAACGACATGAAATATATTTTACTTCCCCTAACGTTCATAGCATTCTGTTTTAACAGCCAAGCTCAAGAAATAGCAAGTAATACCAATAGTCCAAAAGATAATAGCCTTTACTATTTTTCAAATGATAGTATAAAATCTATTAATGACACTGTCAAAAATAAAAAAGGACAACAATTAAAAGAGGTTGTTATAACTGCCAACAAGCAACCTAAACCCGTTACAGCTTTACGTTCAGGACTAAAACCTATGGACACACCACAAAGCGTACAAGTTATAGGTTCTGAAATTATCGAACAACAACAAGCCATTCGTTTGAGCGAAGTTTTAAAAAATGCCAATGGTGTTTATGTAGGTTCTGCTCGTGGTGGTGCACAAGAATCCTTTTTTTCTAGAGGATATGACATGTCAGCAAATAATATGTTTAAAAATGGTTTCCGTTATAATGCTGGATCAATTCCAGAAGTTTCTTCTTTAGACAAAGTAGAGTTTCTAAAAGGTAGCGCCGCCTTACTATATGGGAATGTAGCTCCGGGAGGTATATTGAATTTGGCCACTAAAACACCTTCTTTCAAAAAGGGAGGAGAAGTATCAATGCAAATGGGAAGTTATTCTTTCTACAAACCATCTGTAGATTTTTACGGTCCATTAAACAAGTCTATAGCTTATAGATTTACAGGTTCTTATGAAAACTCAGAAAGTTTTAGAGATGTCGCAAAAAGAGAACGTATTTATGTTAACCCATCGTTACTTTTCCATGTAACCGATAAAACTCAAATCACAGTACAGGGAGATTTTTTAAGTGATGATTGGACTCCAGATTTTGGAACAGGAATCATCGGAACTGAAATTGTTGATGTACCACGCAGCAACTTTTATGGAGCTCTTTGGTCAAATGGGAAAACAAAATCAGCGAGTGCTTCCACATTATTAAACCACGATTTCAACAAAAACTGGAAACTTAATTTCAATAGCTCTTTCCAAACTTATGATAGACAATCAAAATCGACAGCTCAATTAGCAACCGTAAAAGATAATGGTGACTGGACTAGACCATTGGTACAAAATAAAAATTTAGAACAAATAGTTGGAGATCAATTAAGCTTACAGGGTAATTTTAATACTGGATCTATAAAACACCAATTGTTTACTGGTGTAGATTGGGAAAATTCGTTTGCGACAGCCTATACTTATGCATTTACTCCAGCCAATTATGACACTATCAATCTTTATACTTTTGATCCTTCAACTCAAAGAAACGATATTCCAGACTCTAGAAATACTCAAATCGTAAAAACAGATACGAATCGTTTTGGAATCTACGCACAAGATTTAATATCTTTTACTGAGCAAATTAAAGTACTCGCAGGTATTCGTTGGTCATGGCAAGAAGCGGAAGTTAGTACCTACAAAGAAACCTCTACAGGAGCTGGGAATCCGGAAACTGCAGTACCAACAATTACTCCAAAACGTAAAGACGAGGCTTTCTCACCGAAAATAGGATTAGTGTACCAACCTACAAAAGATATGTCTTTATTTGCAAGCTACTCTAACTCGTTTACACCAAATACCGGAACGACAGTTGATTTACAACCCATAGAAGCTTCTATCATAGATCAATATGAAGCAGGTATTAAAAAAGACTTCTGGAGAGGAGTTTTAAGCACAAACGTTACTGTTTACCAAATCACCAACAGTAATTTAGCTCAAACAGCCTTACAAGCTGATGGAACTCCTTATAATGACACAAGTATAAAAGTCTTAAGTGGAGCAACAAAGAGTAAAGGTATTGAAGTTGATGTGACTGCAAGACCAATCAACGGATTGAACATCGTTGCTGGATATAGTTATAATGATATGCGTTATACCAAAACTTCAGGAAAAAACGGTAGTTTTATCGAAGGAGATCGTGTTGTAAGAACTCCAGCAAATACAGCTAACTTAAGCTTTTTCTATACACTACAAACAGGAATGTTAAAAGGAGTTTCTCTTGGTGCAATAGGAAATTATATAGGAGATCGTCTTGGAGGTTGGAACGACCAATACAATGATGATCTAACTAAATACCCTGATGGAATCTACCACAGAGAAATTCCATTAGACGGATACACCACAATTGATGTATCAGCTGGTTATACTTGGAAAAAATTCTCTATCCTTTGCAAATTATCAAATATCACAAACGAGTTGAATTATACGGTACACGAAAACTACAGTGTAAACCCAATCGCTCCTCGTCAAGTATTGACAAGCATAAAATATCAATTCTAAAACCTTAATTTGGTTTTATATAAATCCAAACATTTTTTTTTACAACACCATTTGCAATAAACTCACAAACCTCGTTTAGAAATAGACGAGGTTTTTTGTTTTGTAAAAAAGAAATCTATTTTAACTATATTTGATAGGATTCCAAAATTAATTACAACTTATCAATCCCTAACTTAACTACAAAAACATGACCGAAACCAAGAAGAACCAATTAAAAAAAAGTCTAGGATTAAGTTTTAATATTGCTGTTTTAATTGGAGGTACAATTGGGGTTGGCATTCTTCGTACGCCTGGTGCCATTGCAGGAATGTTATATAATTATTGGCTAATAATTACCTGTTGGATTTTTGGAGGATTATATATTTTAATTGGCGCCAATTCCTACGCAGAACTAGCTACAATGCTGCCAAAAGCTGGTGGTTCATACAATTATATCAAAAGAGCTTTTGGAGATTATGCAGGTTTTATATCGGGATGGTTTGATTATATAACCAATGTAGTTCCACCCGCTTTTTACTGTATCGTCATTAGTGAATACATTGTTATTTTATTTCCTAATTTGGAAAGTTACTCAACAATCATTGCTATTGCCTTTTTAATTGGATTTGTTTTAATACATATCAGCGGAATAAAAAACGGTAGTCTGATTCAGCAAATAACCAGTTTAATTAAAGTCATTTGTTTTGTGGTATTAATCGTGACTTGCTTTATGTATTCGGGGGTAAAATTAAATCCCATCGAAAAAAATAGCACTTTTTTTGAAATAGGGATTTTGTTTGGATTTTTCAAATCACTGCAACTCATTATTGG
>NZ_DASTTN010000477.1:0-15527 GCF_035760125.1 Flavobacterium sp. | reverse complement strand
TACACCATCAGCCCAAGGCACAAGATCGGATTTAAGTTGTGTACCAGTAGTATTTACCAAAGTCATACTGGCAAAATCTTTTAGGTTTGCTTCATGAAAACTCAATGCCAATCCGCTTTTACTTTCGATAGTAAGAGGTGTAAGCACGGTATCAAGAGTACTTACGGGTGCATCTTTAAAAAGATATTCATCGCGGTTTTCTCTATTCGCAGGAATCCACCATGCTTTTCCATCTTCTTTCAGGTTGAAAGTTGTTTTTTCATCCATGATGAAAATGCTGTCTTTTGTTCCTTGTTTTGGATAGACATATCTAAAGGCAATACCGTCATCGTAAGCACGGAACTGAATTTCCAGTTTACGTTTCTCGTTGCTTTTTTGTTGCAATTGCACCACCATTTGGTTGTAGTGGTTTCTGATGTTTTTCTTTTCTCCCCAAACCTGTTCCCAAGTTTCATCAAAAGTGGAATTCTCAACTTTGAGTACTTCAAAATTTTTGCTAAAATCTTCATTGTTTTTTAGCATAAAACCCATATCAGACGGTGTAATCACTTGAGTTTTTCCGTGAGTAACCGCATATTTTGGTGCGCTATCCACCAACTGAAATTGAATTTTGTTTTTCCCTGCAGGAGAAGCCAATTCATAAGATTTTGTCTTTTTGCCTTGAGCATTACCTATACTTATAGACAGTAATAGAACGGGAAGTATTAATTTCTTGATCATAATATTGTTTCTTAATCTTATTTTATAAATCGGGAAATAAAGCAATCCTCCATTCCCCGATTTAAAACTAACTCAACTTATTTATTTTATCCACTCGGTTTTGAAAGTGGTTTTTCCAGTTAATGGATTTGATGTTGGTTCAAAATTGGTTCCTTTTTTAGAAACCGTAATCGTTTGTACTGCATCGGTTCCTGGCAAGAATACTTTAGCAGTAGCCGTTGTAGTAGCATCTGTAGCATAAACTTTTAAGGTCAATTTGCTCCAGTCCATATCTTTTGTCGATTGCGCCAATCCAATATGAGGAATCGCAGAACCGTCTCTAACCAAAACTACGATTGGAATATCGCCTGCTTTAATTTTGTGCCATCCACCTTGATATACTTTTTTGGTTTGATAATCAATCCAAGTTCCTTCTGGAAGATAGACATCTCTTTCCGTTACCTCTTCGAATAAAGGAGCCACTAACATACTGGATCCAAATAAGTATTCATTGTCTACCAACCAAGCACCTGGATCGTTTGGATATTCAAGGAATAAAGCACGCATCATCGGCAATCCTTTTTGAGAACTTTCTTTGGCTTGCGCATAGATATAAGGCATTAACTCATAACGCATATTATCCGCATTTCTAAATCCTTCCAAGAAGTCTTTGCTGTACAACCAAGGTTCTCTTGGAGGCTCACCGTGGCTTCTTACGTGTGAGGTAAACATTCCGAACGGAGCCCATCTTCTGTATAAATTCTCAGGAGATTTTGTTGCAAATCCTCCAACGTCATGACTCCAGAAACTGAAACCGCTTAATCCTAATGACAGTCCTCCTCTTAATTCGGCTGACATAGCACCATTACTTGTTTCGGCATCACCTCCCCAGTGTAATGGGTAACGTTGGCTACCTGCCCAAGTACTTCTGGCCCAAATTAAAGTATACCCTTTTTCCTTTTGTGTGATTTCTGCAACAGCTTTGTTATAACGCAAAGGGTATAAATTGTGCTCATAGAAACCAGTGCGTCCTGAATGGTAGATCCCGTCTGGTGGTGCAGCTTCTCCAAAATCAACTTTGAATACAGAAACTCCTTGGTCAAATAAATGTTTCAATTTGGCTTGGTACCAAGTCACAGTTGCAGGGTTCGAAAAGTCCAAAACTGCATCTTCATAAGGCAAGTTTCCTTTACGGTCTCTTACGGCAAGATCTTTGTCCATAATTTCATTGAACAAGGTATTTTTTGGAGAAAAATATGGTAATTGCCATAAACATACATGGAACCCATCATCTTTCATATCCGACATCATTTTCACTGCATCCGGGAAACGATCTTTGGAAAATTCGTAATTGTTTCTCCAATCTACATCAAACCAACCCGTGTCAAAGTGAATTACATCTGTTGGAATTTTATAAGCACGTAAATCTTTGGCTACTTGACGACCTTCTTTTTCAGAAAAATAAGTAATACGGCTCATCCAGAAACCAAATGACCAAAGCGGTGGCATTGCTGCTTTTCCGGTAAGATTGGTATATTCATCCAATATTTCTTTTGGTTCTCCGATGAAGAAAAACAAATCGGCTTCGTCATCACCAATGTACATTTCATTAGCACTACCAAAGTATTTTCCGAAATCAACTGTCATTGGAGTCGAATGGTGCATGAAAACTCCATACCCACGGCTACTCATATAAAACGGAACCGGTTTGTACATGGTTTCGTTTTGAATACCATTGGCATCATCAGTCCATAAAACCACTTTTTGTCCGCGTTTGTTGAATTGAGTGAAAGATTCACCACATCCAAATAACTTTTCGTCTGGTTCTAAGCTGAAAGCTGCACCCATACTTCTTGAATAATCGCTGTTTCTACGAACAAACGAAAACGGAAGTGTTGGGGTATATGTGTTTTTAAAATCAGAATCATGAAGCGTGCTCGTTAGTAACTTTCCTTTTTCGTCATAAATCTTCACGTGCCAAGGTTTTGACAAAATCTCAACAGAACCATGTTTGCTCGTGTATTTATAACCTCCTTCGATTTTAGAAGATTTCCATAATTCTGGATGATTTGGAGCTACTCCGTCAACAAGCATCAATGACTCTTTTTCAGGACGAAATTGCGGTCCTGAAGTAGTTTTGATACGAATTGAACGATCCGACACAAACTGAATTTGAAAAGGCAATTCAGGAGAAACCGCATACTCCGTTGTTGGAAATTCATTTGAAGGAACAACACCTGGCTTCATCATCATATTGTTAAAAGCCTGACGTGTTTGATAATTGTAACGTAAATATTTTATAGTTCCTTTTCCTGTTGCCGGGTCAAAATTGGTTAACTCATCAGCAAAATAAAAGGTGTTTAGATAATTTTGAAAATCTTTGCTGACGTCTATTGGCGCGTTTAAAACATCGGCATTTTGAATTTGAGCAAATCCTTTTGGAGTTACAAAAAGTCCAAATACCATAAATATGGAAAGTGGTATTAGTTGTCTTTTTTTCATTGTTGTTAGTTTTTATTTTTAGTCGATTTGTCAAACCCGACAGATTTCTAAAATCTATCGGTTTTAGCATTTCTTTATTTAACCGTAATTATTGTTGTACTGCTTTTCAAACCACTTGCACTGGCAGTCAATTCCAGTTTTTCAGCTTTTTCTCCTGCCTGAATTACAACGAGACATTTTCCGTTAAGGGCTGTGTGTGAAGTTCCTTTGTAGGATTCATGACTTACTGGGTCACCGCTACAAACACCTACAATTTTTCCGTTTCCTTTCAAAGAAAATTGGATTTCGTTATTGGCATTTGGCGAAAGCACACCATTTGCATCTGTAATATCGACCGTTACAAAAGACAAATCATTTCCGTCTGCTTTGATGGTTGGTCTGTCTGCAGACAATTTTAAATTTGATGCTGCTCCTGCTGTCTTGATTGTTGATTCTAAAACTGTCTTGCCATTTTTACGAGAAACCGCTTTTAGAGTTCCCGCCTCAAACGGTACTCTCCACATAATGTGCAAATCGTCTCCTTCTTTCTTTTTGGTACCCAATGATTTTCCGTTAAGGAAAAGCTCCACCTCATCGGCATTATTGTAGTATACCCAAACATCTACATTTTGACCTGTTGCCCAGTTCCAATGTGGGAAGATGTGAAGAACGGTTTTGTTTGTCCATTCACTTTGGTACATATAATAAACGTCTTTAGGGAAACCTGCCAAATCCACAATCCCAAAATAAGAACTGATTGACGGCCATTCATAAGGTGTTGGTTCACCGATATAATCGAATCCTGTCCAAATGTACATTCCTGCGAGGAAATCGTGCTTTTTCATCACTTTCCAAGTGGCTTCGTGCGTAGAACCCCAAGGCGCTTGAACCTGATCATAAGCAGATACCGTATTGCCTGGATTTCCATCTGTAAATTTAAGATCCCATCTTACCGGCCATTTCTTTACTACATCAGAAACATTATCATAATATCCACGTGTTTCTAAAGCCGAAGTGGTTTCGGTGGCGATGAAAGGAACATTAGGGAAATTTTTTTGATGGTGTTCAAAAGTTTGATGCGCATAATTGTAGCCTATAATATCCAAAGCTCCTGAAGTTGCTAATTTATTGAAATAGGTTTTAGACTTTTCAAATTGTAAAGTCACATCATCAATATTCATATTAACGGCGGGATTCATTGCAGCTGTAACCAACCTTGTAGTGTCAAGTTTTTTAACGATTGCTGATAATTCTTTAGCAATTACAACGCCTTCATCGCTCCATTGTTCTGGAATTTCGTTTCCGATACTCCACATAAATATACTCGGATGATTACGATCTCTCAGGATTTGATCCTGTAAATCTTTGGTATGCCATTTATCCCAGTCAAGGCTGTAATCGTATTTAGTTTTGGCTTTTTTCCACATATCAAATGCTTCATCCATAACAATGAAACCCATTTTATCACAAAGGTCCAAAAGCTCTGGTGCTGGTGGATTATGAGAAGTTCTAATACCATTTACTCCCATTCCTTTCAGAATTTCTAACTGGCGTTCTATGGCTCTTGTATTAATAGCCGATCCCAATGGACCTAAATCGTGGTGCATACAAACACCTTTAATTTTAACCTGCTTACCGTTTAAAATAAATCCTTTATTAAGGTCAAATTTGAAACTTCTGATTCCGAAGTTGGTTTTATATTGGTCAACAATCTTGTTATCAATGCTAATTGTCGTAACCGAAGTGTATAGTTCCGGTTTTTCATCAGACCACAAAACAGGATTGTTAACAAGGATATCTTGACTTAAAACTTGATTTGCATTTGCAGCAATGCTTATATTTTGGGTAACCGAAGTTACTTTAGTGTCGTTTTTGAAAATTGTAGTTAGAATGGTTGCGCTTTTTGAAGCTGCGTATTGATTTTTAATTGTAGTTTCTAAATGTACCGAAGCACTTTTCGAAGTTACTTTTGGGGTAGTAATATAAGTTCCCCATTGTTCAACATATAATTTATCTATTGTTTCCAACCATACGTTTCTGAATATCCCGGAACCGGAATACCAACGAGAGTTAGGTTGTTTTGAATTGTCAACTTTGACAATGATTTCATTATTTTTATCTCCGTAATTCAAATAAGGAGAAAGGTCATATTGAAAACCGATATACCCATTTGGGCGTTTACCAAGATAATGTCCGTTGATCCAGACTTGGCTGTTTCTATAAACTCCGTCAAAAACTATTGATGTAATTTTTTCTTTATTCTCAAGAGCAATCTTAAATGTTTTTTTATACCATCCCAAGCCTCCGTTAAGAGCGCCTCCGCCATAACCCGCAGGGCTTTTTTCATCAAAATTTCCTTCGATACTCCAATCGTGAGGCAAATTTAACGTTCTCCAGACAGTAGAGTTGTTGATTGTATCTTTGTCTTTTATACTGTCGTTCAAATGAAAATTCCAACCTGAATTGAATGCCACTTTTCTAGAATTGGGAATAGTTCCCTTTTCTTTCCCAGTATAGGACATCACCAGAATTGTAATTCCCAACAGTGCCAACGTTTGTATAAAATTGCTTAACTTTTTCATTTTTCTTAAAATTATAATGGTGTTTAAAGTATTATAAATGTACCGATAAGTGTTTAAACAACACTACTTACCGGTACATTATATTATTACTTTTCAGTTGTAGGTTTTCTTTTCTTTAAAACAGGCTCCCATTGTTTTGGAAATACTATCAAGAGTAGTAGTATGAATCCTAACTCTTGATATTGTATAACCGTTTCAAAACCAAAAAAACTTTATTAACCTTAGTAGTTTCTTTAATCCAATACAAAATGAAAAACCATATACTCACTCTTATTTGGATCTCTTTTTCCAAACCAAATATCAGTAACGACATTTCCTGTCTTTGCAGTTTTTACTATTTTCCATTGGTTTTCTGCTGTAGTTGAAACCGTTGCCCATGAACTTCCAATTGGAAATGAAGGTGAAATACTGCTAAATGTAATAATGTTAGTATCTGATTCTGTCGAATAAGTACCTGCTTTCCCCACACCATTGCTATCCACAGTTGTTACCTTACCGTCGTTTGAGAAACTTATTTTGTTTTTAACAACAGTAGGTTGGTCAGCAGTAGTATATCCTGGCCAACCTGCAGCTTCATAATCGGCAACCGAATTCCAATTGTTTAAGAATGCTCCGTTCAAGTCAGTCCAGTTAAAAGGTGTGTCTTTGCTTAAATGCCATGTTTTAGTGGTTGCAGTTGTGGTTGATAATAAATCATCCACTGTTCCTCCATTTAAATCAATAGTTGGGTTTGGATCTGGAACATCTTGCGGTACCCAATTGTCGCTATACTCTTTTGATATAAAGTTATAAACCAATGTTGCTGCGCCATCACAACTACCTTTTCTTAAAACACCAACTTGTAATGTATTAGCAGTTATAGACATAATTTTCATTGTTTGCCAATTATCTACACAGTTTTCATATTCATTGGTGTGCAAAATGGTAGCATTTGTAGTACTTAACGTTTTTGCATCAGCATCTAAATAGTAAGATCCTGATTCTTGACCATAACTTGGCATCATCAAATGATTTGTTGTTAAAATTGCACCGCCTTCTAAACTGAATGTCATAGTTCCGTAATCACCTTTAGCAGCTATCCATTGGTTGCCTTTCCATTCTGGACTCCAATTCCAGCAATCACTACCGTAACATCCTTTATCACCACCTTCTAACCATGCATTATCGGTACCATAAAAGTACATTGGTCCAGCAAAATATTTTGAAACACCGTTTGCATCTAAATCCAAAACCCAAGTTTTAGATTTTCCAACACCACCTGAAAGTAAATTCCATAGCGGGTCATTCACATAGTTTAAGTTGTCTTTGGTAACGGTAATAGTAACAGGATCTAACTCAACAAGACCACCACCAGTAACTGCCGTAATTTTAATGGTGTAATCACCTTTAAAAGCATATTTTACGGTTTGCGTAGCATTATTTGATTTTCCTGTAACATAATCCCAAGTAAGTACAACTCCTGGGGTTTTATTTGTCATTATTACTGTATTTCCACCTGGGTCAGCTACAAGATCTTGAACAATATCGAAATGGATATCCGATTTATCAGTCGCAGCGTCTAAAGAGTATGTTTCAGGCGAACAAGAAGACACTAGTAATGATGCTGCCAACATCAAAAATGATGTGATTAATAGTTTAATATTTTTCATTTTTTAAAATTTTTAGTTAAAATTACCAACCAGCATTTTGTTTCAAAACTCCATTAGATAATGTAATTTGAGTATTAGGAATTTGTTGCAATCCTTTTGTAGCTTGAATTTTAGCAGCCGAAATAGTTTTTGTCCCTGCAACTCCACCGCTTAATAAAGTAGTAGTTTCAGCAATTGTTGAGGAAGCTGTACCAATTCCTTGACGTAGTAAATCCCAATATCTAATACCTTCAAGAGCAAATTCTAAATGTCTTTCTTTCATAATGTTATCATGATTTACTGCAAGTGATACAAAACTAGCTTTATAGGCTCTTTGTCTTACCTGATCAAAATAAGCTTGAGCATTTCCGCTTCCTAATTCTGCAGCCATTAACAATACATCAGAGTATCTCATTACAACATAATCTTGAAATTGACTAATATCCCAAAACTGACTACCTGAAACAATTGGCAGCTCTGTTCCATCTTTATCAATCATTGGCGAATATTTTTTATTATAATAGCCAGTATATTCACGTTGATTATTTATTTTGTCAAAATCTATATTTTCCTCTTCAATTCCAATCACTGTGGCTACTTGTCTTGTATCATTGGCGTTATACGCATCCCATAATTTTGAATTTACAGTAACTCCCCATCCGTGTCCATAAGGATAAGATGAAAACTCTCTCATACCAAACATTATCATCCACTGGTTACCATCTGTATTTCCGTTATAATCACTAGTATAAGTGTATTTTACAGAGAAAACTATTTCTTTATTATCCTCACCTGCATATTTGTCAACTGAAGCTGCTGGCCATAGAGTAGAAAAATCATCTACCAAACCATGACCGCTAGATGCAATAACATCTTCTACATGCCCTAAAGCTTGAGTTTTAGTTACTACTCCTACTAAATCAGTCTTTCCATAATATCCTGTATAATATAAATAAACACGAGCCAATAAGGATTTTGCAGCCCATTTTGTAATACGCCCACTAGTTGTAGCATTGTATGCCACAGCTGGCAACTTATCTGCTGCAAATACCAAATCTTCAGCTATTACTTTATAAACTTCATCTGGAGTTGCTTGAGGAACATTTTCAGTAGATGGAGCTGTTAATAGTGGAATATTACCCCACAAGCGTACCATTTCAAAATATAGATAAGCTCTAATAAATTTGGTTTCCGACTCGTAAGTATTTCTTAAAGTAGTGTCACCTTTCCAGTCAATTTGATCCATTTTGGACAAGAAAACATTACAACGGTATAACGCTTTATAATAAGCAATCCAATTACCGTTAAGCATGTCTACATCAGATGGAGAGCGAGTAATATCAAACTCGTCTACAGCTGCATAATTGTAACCATCCGAAGCACCAGTTCCTCCAAAACAGTCGTCAGACATTACTTCACTTATTACAGGAACACCCATACCTCCAGCTCCAGTTGCAACTTGTAATCCATCATAACAACCTACCAATGCAGTATAAGCATCGTTTGTGGTTTTGTAAAAATTTGTATCTGTTAATTGTGTTATAGGCTCTGTTTCTAAACTACAAGAACCAAGAGACAACAAACTCAAACAGAAAATATATAAATAAGTCTTTTTCATCGTTTTATTTATTAAAGTTTAACATTTAATCCCATCATGAATGTTCTTGGTCTAGGATAGTATCCTACATCAACACCTGAAGAAAATTTTTGATCATTATTTGAAGAACCAAATCCAATTTCTGGATCCATACCATTATATTTAGTAAAGGTGTAAAGATTTAACACTGAAAAGTAAAGTCTTAATTGGCTTGCAAAAAATGGTTTGCTTTGTTTAAGTTTGGCAAAATCATATCCTAATGTAATATTACTAATACGTAAGAAATCACCATCATGAATATACAAATCAGAAAATTGAGTGAAATTTCTATTGTCTTCTGTTACTCTCGGCATTGTGTTTGAAGAACCTTCACCATGCCAACGGCTCAATATTTCCGATGTATAGTTGCCATAAGCACCTGACTGATTTCTATAAGATTGTACGATTTGGTTTCCTGCTACACCATTTGCCATAACCGAAACATCAAAAGCTTTGTAATTACCTGATAAATTGAACCCAAAAGTAAAATCTGGATTAGGATTTCCGATTTGGGTTTTATCAGAAGCGTCTATTTTATCATCTCCGTTAGCATTTACATAAATAAGATCTCCAGGAGCCGCATTAGGTTGTAGTGCTACACCATTTGCTGATTTGTAGTTATTAATTTGTGCTTGGTTTTGAAAAACACCTCCTGTTTTATAACCCCAAAAATAACCTAATGGTAATCCGTTTTCAGCTCTATAAAATTCACCTGCATTATCATAAAGTTCATTACTTAATCCATGAATAATACCGTCTGCAGTAGGTATTTGACCAACTTCATTTTTATTATAAGAACCGTTTGCACTGACGCTATAATTAAAATCTCCAATTTTATTTTGGTATTGCAAAGACAATTCTGCCCCTTTATTAACTACATTACCTCCATTTATATAAGGTGCATCTGCTCCTGCTGTTGCCAATATTGGTGCTAAAATCAACCAATCTTTGTTGGTTTTTTTGTAAACATCAAAATTAACAGTTAATGTATTGTGTAAAAATCTAGCATCAAAACCAAGGTCAATTTGTTCTGAAGTTTCCCATTTTAAATCAAGATTTGACAATCTATCAGGGTAAGCTCCAGGCGTTAGAACACCCTCTGTATTACCAAAAATATAGTTCGTATTATTTGATTTAATTGTCGATAAATACTGGAAAGCTCTTGCATTTTGATTTCCAACTTGTCCCCAACTTGCTCTCAATTTCAAGAAATCTATTGCTTCTGAATCTTTCAAGAAATCTTCATTTGACATTACCCAACCCGCAGATACAGATGGAAAATAGCCCCATTGATTCTCCGAAGAAAAAACAGAAGATCCATCCATTCTAAAAGTTGTATTCAACAAATAAGTGTCTTTATAGTTGTAGTTTAACCTTCCAAAATAAGACATTCTTTTAGTCTCTTGTTTTGCGCCATTTAGTGATATTTTTGCGCCGTCTTTGTTCGTAGTATTATCTAACCAAGCATGTTGCAAATCATCAAAAATCACATCAGCATTAGAAGTACTCATTGAAGTTCCATCATAATTAATCGAAGATGTACCTAACATGGCTTCTAAGTGATGACCTTCAGCAACATTAAATTTATAAGTCAATAAGTTATCCCATGTAAGAGTTTTACCTTTGTTCATGTTTTGATTCACTTTGTCAAAAGTACTATTTGCATAAATTGACAATTGATAAACAGGCGAATAAGAATGTCCTTCTCCTGCATAATAATCAAGACCCAAAGTTGTCTTAAAAGTTAAGTTTTTGATTGGTTCAATTTGCAAATAAATATTTCCTAATAATTTTTGGTTATTGCTTTCATTCTGATTATTATACACCATTAATGCATAAGGATTTGCTACACCTGCCAACCATGGTTCGCTATTATTAGTGGTATCATAAAAATTCCCATTAGCATCATACATTGGCAATAATGGAGTTGCTTGAAAAGCGCTTCTCAAAGAGTTGTTATACTGATTACCAACACCAATACCATTTTTATTAACGTAAGCAAAACTTAAATTTTCACCTAAAGTAACAACATCCTTATATAATTTGTGTTCTGAATTGAATCTAAAATTATAACGCTCATAATTTGATAAATCTCCACCTCCTACAACTCCTTCTTGTCCTAAATAAGACAATGATGTAGAATAAACAGAACTATCTGAACCACCTGAAGCACCAAATGAGTAATTTTGAGTGGCAACATTATCAACAAGCATTTCATCCATCCAGTTTGTACCTTTGCCTAATGTAGCAATTTGAGCATTTGTGAAATATGGATTTTTACCCGAGTTTACAGCAGCTTCATTTAATATAGTAGCATATTCTGTTGCATCCAATAAATCAACCTTTCTGGATACCGATTGTACACCATAATATTGATCAAAAGTGATTTTCCCCGCAGAACCACGTTTCCCTTTTTTTGTTGTTACCAATACCACCCCATTCGAAGCTTGAGAACCATAAATAGCAGCAGAAGCAGCATCTTTTAAAACAGAAATAGATTCAATATCCGAATTGTTTAAAAAAGAAATATCTCCTGTAAGTATTCCATCTACTACATACAGCGGGCTAGTACCCCCAATAGAACCTGCACCCCTAATAACCACATTCAAGCCCTCGCCTGGTTGTCCTGAAGTAGAAGTGATTTGAACTCCTGACACTTGCCCTTGCAATGCCAGAACCGCATTTGCAGTACTTGTTTTAGCAAGGTTTTCACCACTAACTTGAGAAACAGCACTTGTTAAAAGTGCTTTCTTCTGAGTTCCGTACCCGATAACAACTACCTCTTTAAGATCTGAAGTTTCACTTTGCAAGGCAACATTAATAGTTGATTGATTATTTACCGAAATCTTTTGGGCTTTAAAACCTAAAACACTGATTTTTAAAACGTCATCTGATTTTGCGGTAATTTTATACGTCCCGTCAAAATCCGTCGATGTACTTGCCCCTCCTTCTATAGTAATATTTGCGCCGGGAATACCCATGCCATCACCTGTAGAGGTTACCTTCCCTGTTACAGAAAGAGATTTCTGTTGTGCAAAACCTGATTGCAGTATAAATACACTGAACAGGAGTGACATATAAAAGGGAAGCATTGTCGATGTACAATATTTTCTTTTCATAATAATTTAAGAATTGGTTAATTTAAGTTAGTATTGATTGTATTGGTTCTAAAAAGCATTGGCAATAATTTGTTCAAATAGTTCTTGTTTTCCACTTATTGATTGAGGTTCTCCTTTTGCACGAGCGATGGCACTAAGGTCTTCCAGAGAGAGTTCCCCTCTTTCAAACTTGGCTCCGTTATCACCGTCAAATGATCCGTAACGCTTTTGGCGTAATTCTTTATAGTTGGTGTTTTTCAAAATATGGTCTGCACAGATAAGTCCTCTGGCAAAAACATCCATTCCCGCGATGTGGGCTATGAATTTATCCTCGATATCGATTGAATTTCTTCTCACTTTTGCGTCAAAGTTGATTCCTCCACCTTGAATTCCTCCACCTTCTAAAATCACCAACATAGATTGGGTAATTTCAAAAACATCGATAGGAAATTGATCCGTATCCCATCCATTTTGATAGTCTCCTCTATTTGCATCAATACTTCCCAACATTCCAGCATCTACAGCCACTTGTAATTCATGCTCGAAAGAATGTCCTGCAAGAGTAGCGTGATTCACTTCTAAATTCAGTTTGAAATCATTTTGAAGCCCATGTTTATGAAGAAATCCTAAAGTTGTAGCCGCATCAAAATCATATTGATGTTTCATAGGTTCCATTGGTTTTGGCTCAATAAGGAAAGTTCCTTTGAACCCTTGTTTGCGAGCATAGTCTCTACAGATAGTCAAGAATCTTCCCATATGCTCTAATTCTCTTTTCATATCGGTGTTCAAAAGACTCATATATCCTTCTCTACCACCCCAGAACACATAATTTTCTCCTCCCAAAGCAATCGTTGCATCAATCGCAATTTTGGCTTGTGCTGCAGCATATGCTACTACATCAAAATTTGGATTAGTAGAAGCTCCATTCATATAGCGAGGATTGCTAAATAAATTTGAAGTTCCCCACAACAATTTAATTCCAGTTTCTTCTTGTTTGATTTTGGCGTAAGCAACCAAAGCCTGAACACGTTTTTCAAATTCTTCCAAAGTAGGTGCATCGTCTACCATATCAATGTCATGAAAACAGTAGTAAGGTATGCCGAGTTTACTCATGAATTCAAAAGCAGCATCCATTTTATCTTTGGCACGTTGAATAACATCTTCGCTTTTATTCCACTCAAATGTTTCAGTTCCTGCGCCAAAAGGATCTCCTCCTGTATTACATAAGGTATGCCAGTAAGCCATAGAAAAACGCAAGTGTTCTTTTAAAGTTTTACCTGCCACTACGCGATTTTCATCATACCATTTGAAAGCTAAAGGATTAGTACTCTCTCTACCTTCAAATTTTATGGTATCGATATTTTTAAAATAAGATTGTTTTGTTGTAGCCATTATATTATGATTCTAGTTTAATATGATTTTTCCATTCTTGGTATATTTCCTGATATTGTGACGTCAATATTGGATTTGGTTCAATTCTCTCTATGCATTTTAAACCATCAAAAGCCTGATCCAATGAAGCATAATAGCCAAAACCATAAGCAGCTCCTCGGGCAGCACCTTCAGATCCAGAGGTGTTGTATAATTCTAATGTAGTTTGTGTTGTATTGGTAAAGATTTCTCTAAAAACAGGACTCAAAAAAAGATTGGCATTTCCTGCGCGTACAATTTCCCCAGATGCCCCTACTGATTTCATAACATCAAAACCATAATTCATGGCAAAAACAATTCCCTCACAAGCTGAACGAATCAAATGGCCTGACTGATGAATATTGAAATTCAAATTTTGAATTCCAGAATTGGCATTTTTATTATTAAAAATGCGTTCTACCCCATTTCCAAAAGGATAAAAACGCAAACCATTGCTTCCGGCCACAACTTTCGCCGCTTCGGCATTAAGAGCTTCATAAGCGATCAAACCAGTTCTGTCAGTTGACATGATTTTACGTAGCCATTGGTATAAAATTCCAGAACCATTAATACACAACATCACCCCGTTATTTTTTTGAACTTCGGTATTATTAACATGCAAAAAGGTATTGATACGGTTTTCCTTGTCATAAACATCTTGGTTACTTACGGCATAAACTACAGCTGAAGTTCCTGCGGTTGTTGCAATTTCTCCAGGTTTCAGCACATTCAAAGACATGGCGTTATTAGGCTGGTCTCCGCCTCGGTATGTAATTTTAACATCTGCATTCAATCCTAATTCTGATGCAACATCAGGGTGTACTGTTGCTTGATATCCAAAGTTGGGCACAATTTCAGGAATCTTATCTACGGGAAGTCCCATAGCCTGCAACACTTCTGTCGCCAAAGTTCCTTTAGAAAAATTCCATAAAGCGGCTTCCGATAAGCCCGAAGTACTTATTTGTGCTTTTCCAGAAAGTCTTGCAGCTATGAAATCGCCCGGAAGCATCATGTAAACCGCTTTTTGAAAAATATCTGGTTCATTAGTTTGAACCCATTTTAGTTTGGAAGCCGTAAAATTTCCTGGGCTTCCAAGTATTTGTTGTTGACAGGATTCATGTCCGATTCTGTCATAAACCTCATTTCCAATGATTGCTGCTCTACTGTCACACCAAATGATAGAAGAACGAACTGGATTCATATTCTCATCGGTCAATACCAAACCATGCATTTGATAAGCAATCCCAATTCCTGCAATCTTTTTTAAATCGATATGTTGTTTTGAACCAATAGATTGGATACCATTTTTCACATACTCCCACCACTTATTAGGGTCTTGTTCAGCCCAACCAAATTTAGGAGCTACAATATCCATCTCAAATTCAGGAACCGTTACTGCCGCAACAGTAATTCCTTTATCAGCATCAAATACTGATAATTTTATGGATGAACTTCCTAAATCGATTCCTAAAAAATACATATTCTTATTATTATATGATTGACTTATTATTGTTTTTTGTACTTTTGGTCAAACAAACCATAACGTTATGGTTAATTTGACTACAAGTATATAACGAATTTTTCATATTAACAAAAAATTGTATAGAAATATTTGTAATTGATAAAAAAAGTGATTCGTTTTTGCCAATATCCCATGTAAAAAAGTGATTTTTACACAGTTTTTAGGATTTTTTTAATATTTAAAACACTGATTTAAAGCATTTTAAATATTATTGAATTTAAAAATTAAAAAAAAATGAAAGTTTGAATCAAAAAAGAGGTTTAATCACACTTATTTTACAAAATATATTTTCTTGTGTACAACCGAACTCTTTAAAAAAATATTAATTTAGTGCTAAACTTTGTAAGGCTATGAGCGGAAAAATTATCGATAGGGATCTAATACAAATTGTGGAACAATCTGCCATGAATGCCATTACTATTGACTGTGTTATATTTGGTTTTGACAACGGTATTCTGGAAGTACTTTTGG
>NZ_DASTTN010000476.1:0-3957 GCF_035760125.1 Flavobacterium sp. | reverse complement strand
GTCTTTTTTATTTCCAAGAATAATTCGATCTTCGTCAATCAACGTTTTCCAAATATCCCACGCTTCTTGGTCAAACGGCACATTCTCATCTGGATTTCCTTCAAAAACAGAAACATACAGAATGTCTTTTGGAATTTTATAAACTTCCGTCAATAATTCCCAAGCCCAATGAATCGCCTCTTTCTTGAAATAATCACCGAAAGACCAGTTTCCTAACATCTCAAACATCGTGTGGTGATACGTATCAATACCCACTTCCTCAAGGTCATTATGCTTTCCGGAAACACGAAGACATTTTTGCGTATCGGCAATTCTATTGCTTTTTGGAGTTCCATGGCCTAGAAAATATTCTTTAAACTGCGCCATTCCCGAGTTGTTAAACATCAAGGTCGGATCATCCTTAAGAACAATCGGTGCAGATGGAACAATTAAATGCCCTTTACTTTCAAAAAAATCTAAAAATTGTTTACGTACGTCTTGTGATTTCATTTTTGCTGTATATATTCAGTAATTCGTTTATTTTTTTAGTTGCAAACTTTCTGAGATTCTAAGTTTCTAAGACTAAAAACTCAGCAACTCTTCTCTCGGGCGTGCCACCATTAGAAAAAGGAGCCAAATCAAGCAACCGCTTATTCGGCTCCTTTCCCTAATGCTGTCGGGCTATCCGCGCTACTTTGGTAGCTAGCTTCTATCCCTCACGCGAACCCGTTATTTCAAGAGCTTTATTCTAAGCTAAAAAACTCAGTTTCTTAGTACCTTAGTCCCGATAGCTATCGGGATAGCGTCTCCATAAAGACAGGCATCCTATATTTATTATTAAAAAAAGAGTAGAACAACTGAAACATTTATTAAATTTGTTCGACTTACCCTTTAACTAATTTGCAAAAATAGGGTATTTTAAAATATGGCGAAAGTAAAATATTATTACGATTCCGTAAATCTGGCATATCGCAAAATAAAAATAAAAAAGAGGAGAAAAGTTGGCTTTGCCGTTCTGTTTTTATTAGCCTCGGCTTTGTTTGGTTTTTTGACCTTCATAATACTATTGAACACGCCTTATTTTGACACCCCAAAAGACCGTTTGCAAGCGCGGGAAATTGAAAATTTAAAATTGAATTATGCCATTTTAAACAAAAAAATGGACGAAGTAGATGATGTAATAGAAGATATTGAAGATCGGGACAACAATTTATATCGTGTGTATTTCAACACCGCCGCCATTCCCGAAGAAGAACGAAAAGCAGGCTATTCCAAAGTAAACCGTTATGCCGCCCTACAAGGTTATAATAATTCAAAATTGGTGACTAGCACCACCGAAAGAGTGGACGCCTTGAGTAAGGAACTGGCAATTCAGTCCAAATCATTGGATGAAATTGTAAAATTGGCAAAAGCAAAAGGCAAACTGCTTTCGGCAATTCCGGCGATACAACCCGTAAAAAATGAAAATTTAAAAAGAATGGCCTCTGGTTTTGGATATAGAACTGACCCATTTACAAAAGCCAGAAAAATGCACGAAGGAATGGATTTTACGGCCAAAACAGGAACACCTATCTACGCCACTGGTGATGGAATTGTGGCCCAAGCTGATAATACTGCTTCTGGATATGGAAACCATATTGTAATAAGACACGGTTATGGATATGAAACGCTTTATGGGCATTTAAGTAAATACAATTGCCGCCCGGGAAAGTCTGTTAAACGAGGAGACATTATAGGATATGTAGGCAGCACAGGACGTTCCGAAGCTCCGCACTTACATTACGAAGTACATAAAAACGGAAAAGTGGTGAACCCATTAAATTTTTATTACGGCAATATTTCGGCTGTGGAATACGTTGCTATTTCAAAAATAGCTAATCAGGAAAATCAATCGTTGGATTAATTTTTTAGTTGGCAGTTTTCAGTCGCCATCTGAACGAACTTGAAGGATAGAAAGAAGATTTTAAAAAATTTATTCAAAATAAAAAAAATGCATATTGAACTTCCAAAAGATAAAAGATACTACAGCATAGGCGAAGTCGCCAAAGCATTTGATGTAAACGCTTCCTTGATTCGTTTTTGGGATAGTGAATTCGACATTCTGAAACCAAAGAAAAACGCCAAAGGCAATAGAATGTTCACGCCAGAAGATATCAAAAACCTACAGCTTATTTTTCATTTGGTCAAAGAAAGAGGATTCACTTTAGAGGGTGCCAAAATCCATTTGAAAGAAGGCCAAAAGAAAACAATGGATAAATTTGAAATTATCAGTAAATTAGAAAACATAAAAATGCAATTAATCAACATTAAAAACGAATTACAATAACAATACATTAAAACAACAAACAAACTCTAAATTAAACAAACATGAAAAGATTTTTGCCTTGGATTATAGTAGCAGTAGTAATCATTGGAATTTACAGCTGGGTTAAAGGAATTAACAATACAGCAGTTACACTTAGTCAAACTGTCGAGCAATCATGGGGAGATGTGCAAACAGCTTACCAAAGAAGAAATGACCTTATCGGGAACCTAGTAAACACTGTTAAAGGAGCCGCAGATTTTGAAAAAAGCACTTTAACAGCCGTAATCGAAGCGCGTGCCAAAGCGACTGCCGTAACAATTGACCCAAAAAACATTTCACCAGAACAATTAGAAGCATTCAATTCTGCTCAAAGTGGCGTAAGCAGTTCTTTGTCTAGATTATTGGTATCAGTTGAACGTTACCCAGAATTGAAAGCCAATGCCAATTTCTTGAAATTACAAGATGAATTGGCCAGTACAGAAAATCAAATTTTAACGGCTCGTACCCGTTTTAACGAAGCTGTTATGCCATATAATACGCATATCAAAACCTTCCCTAACTCTTTGTTTGCAGGAATGTTTGGATTTAAAGAAAAAGCATATTTTCAAGCAGTAACTGGCGCAGAAAAGCCTGTTGAAGTAAAATTCTAAAAAAACTGAACCCCGCCACCGCGGGGTTTTTAAAAACTATACGATGTCAAAAGTAGAAGATTTTTTAAGCAAAGAAGAAGAACAAGAAATTGTTGAAGCTATTCGGATAGCCGAAAAAAACACTTCTGGCGAGATTCGAGTTCATATAGAAAAAACAACTTCCCTGGATGCGTATGATCGAGCGATGGAAGTTTTTCATGAATTAAAAATGGATGAAACAGAACTTCAAAACGGAGTATTAATTTACCTTGCAGTCGAAGACAAAACTTTTGTGATTTGCGGAGACAAGGGTATTAACGATATTGTTACCAATACTTTTTGGGACAGTACCCGTGATGTTATGGTTGCCCATTTCAAGCAAGGAAATTTTAAACAAGGATTAATTGATGGTATTTTGAAAGCAGGGGAAGAACTCAAAAAACATTTTCCTTGGCAAGAAGGAGATACCAACGAATTATCAAACGAAATATCAAAAGGATAAATAATGGAAATTCCAACAAAGAAAAACTCAAATTCCAAAGGAATTTTACACTCTCTCTTCTTACTAATTGTACTTTTTTCCAGTAATTGTATCTTCTCTCAATTTACAATTCCGGAAAAACCCAGTTTTCAAACTTCGGTTTATGATTATGCCAACATTCTGAGTCCGGAGGAAAAATCACAACTCGAAGAAAAACTAATCAAATATTCAGATTCAACGACAACTCAAATTGTTGTAATTACTATAGAGAGTCTCAAAAACGAAGATGTTAGTCAACTAGCCACTAAATGGGGCCAAACTTGGGGAATTGGCGGAACAGCAAAAGATGACAATGGAGTTATTATTCTTTTAGCCAAAAACGAAAGAAAAATAGCCATCAATCCTGGTTACGGTTTAGAAGATCGATTGACAGCAGGAATAGGAGGAGAAATAATCCGAAACATAATAGTTCCTGAATTTAAAGCCGGTAGTTATTACCAAGGTTTAGACAAAGGCACCAATGCTATTATTGATGTTTTCAAAGGAAAATACAAAGGCGAACG
>NZ_DASTTN010000475.1:0-4866 GCF_035760125.1 Flavobacterium sp. | reverse complement strand
ACTGTTTTCCCAGTGAAGCTTTCTCCTTTGGTAGCCAACATACTTTGTGCAAAATATACATCTCCATATCCAGTCGCTTCCGGACGGATTAATGAACCTCCGAAAGAAATTCCTTTACCAGTTAAAACTCCGGTAAATTCGTTTACTAATCTTTTGTATTGACCGAACATGTATCCAACTTCTCTTCCGCCAACACCAATATCTCCAGCAGGTACGTCAGTATCGGCACCAATATGTTTTGATAATTCTGTCATGAAAGATTGGCAAAAACGCATTACTTCGTTGTCTGATTTTCCTTTTGGATCAAAATCAGCTCCTCCTTTTCCACCACCCATTGGCAATGTAGTCAAACTATTTTTGAAGGTTTGCTCGAAAGCCAAGAATTTCAAAATACTTAAGTTTACTGAAGGATGGAAGCGAATTCCTCCTTTATATGGTCCGATAGCCGAATTCATTTGAATACGGTATCCTCTATTTACTTGTGTATCACCTTTATCATCTACCCAAACTACTCGGAACATAATGATACGATCTGACTCGACCATTCTTTCCAAAATCATTTTATTTTGGTATTTTTTATTTTGTTCGATGAAAGGAATTACTGTTTCAGCAACTTCAGTAACAGCTTGCATAAATTCCGGCTCGTTCGGATTTTTTTTGGCAACCAATTCTATAAAATCTGTAATACTTTGTGACATGATCATTAAATTATAAACGTTTCAAAAACGTTTCCGTTAGTTTTGCAAAGATACATGTTATTCAAATATTTTAACTTTTTTTGTGCATGATTACAATAAAATTATCTTTTTATTAATCATTTATAAAAAATTCAACACAAGGCATATTGTTTTTACGAAATCGATGTAGTTTTCGTAAAGAATAGAATAATATTCACTTATTTTTTATTTTGACATTATTATTATTTTCTGTAGTTGTAGTTTTTATATCTTTGCTTCGTTTTGAAAATATCACCTACCTATGATCAAACTTAAACTATTTGTATTATTCTTACTAATCGGCCTACCCCATAATTCCTTTTCCCAACTTGGAATTACGCACGAAATTGGCGTTATCACTGGTCGAGTTGAGTTTCGATCGGACTATGGACAACGAGATGACACCAAAACCAATTTTGAAAATCAGGGATTTGGAATCGCCATTGTTGACTATATGAACTTCTCATATACAGACAACGTCAATCTTTATTTCAAAGAGCATTTCAAAGTAAGATCCGAACTTTCGTACAGCAAAACCAATTTGAAACACTATGGTAAATGGGTTGAAAAGAATTCACCAGCTGCGCAACGTCTTAAAGGAATGAGAGGTTCCACCGAATTATTTGGTTTAGGAATGCAACTTGAATATAATTTCAAACATATCCATGATTTTGAGAGAGAAATTGGCAGTTGGGCTCCTTACATTAGTTTGGGACCACAAATCAGTTATTATAATGCTACTGCTACTTCTACTTTGGGAGAAATGGGCGACCCACTTATTACTCCTGCAAAATATTTAATTCCTTCAGATGGGCATCCTCATGGATATTCTAATGAAAGTAAAGCGGTGTTTTCTGCAACCTTGAATCTTGGAACTCGTTACAAATTAACAACAATGTCTGATCTTATTCTTGACATAAGAGCTCAATATTTCGCTTCGGATTGGGTTGATGGCCTTAATCCAAATAAAGATTTATTCAAGGAAAACAAGCAAAATGATTGGCTTACTTTTGTCGGCTTAGGCTATATTTATTATTTGGACAATTAAAAAATCATATATTCAAAAAAAATCCCAACTCTTATTTTTATTAAGGTTGGGATTTTTTCTTTTTATGCCAATGCTTGATTTAAATCGGCAATTAAGTCCTCGGCATCCTCTATACCAACGCTCAAACGAACCATATCATCAGTAATTCCAACTTCTTTTCGTTTGTCTTCCGGAATCGACGCATGAGTCATTAATGCCGGATGATTGGCTAACGATTCTACACCACCCAGAGATTCTGCCAGTGTAAACACTTTTAGTTTTTCCAAAAACTGTACGGCTTCTTCTTTTTTACCTGATACAAATGTAAAAGAGACCATTCCTCCAAAACCGCTCATTTGCTTTTTGGCAATTTCATGATATGGATGACTTGGTAATCCCGGATAATAAACAGTTTTTATTTTAGGATGATTGCTCAAAAACTCAACTACTTTGGTTCCATTTTCACAATGTCTTTGAACTCTCAAATGCAGTGTTTTTATTCCTCTTAATACTAAAAAGCTGTCCATTGGACCAAGAGTTGCCCCTGTCGCAAATTGTTGAAAATGCAATTGATTACCCAACGCTTCGTCTTTTACAATCAAAGCACCAGCAATTACATCCGAGTGCCCTCCCAAATATTTTGTAGCCGAATGCATAACAATATCAGCCCCCAAGTCCAAAGGCTTTTGTAAATAAGGCGTAGCAAAAGTATTGTCAACGGCAAAAAGGATATTATTCGCTTTGGTTATTTTGGCTATTTCTTGAATATCGGCCAATTTCATTAAGGGATTGGTTGGAGTTTCTACCCAGACTAATTTGGTGTTTTTATTAATTAACGACCTGAATTTATCCAAATCATTCATGTCAACAAAATGAAACACAATTCCACTATCTTTATAAATACGGGTAAACATTCTGTAGGTTCCGCCGTATAAATCATCCATAGCGATGATTTCATCACCCGCCTTAAACGATCTTAAAATACAATCGGTAGCTGCCAGTCCTGATGAAAAAGCCAATCCACGAGCTCCATTTTCAATACTGGCCAATGCCATTTCCAAAGCAGTTCGCGTTGGATTTGCCGCTCTACTGTATTCGTAATCCGGATTTAAAGGTTTTCCCGGACTTGTTTGCACAAATGTGGAAGTTTGATAAACGGGAGGCATTACTGCTCCTGTACTAGGGTCATGATGTTGTCCACCATGAATTACTTTGGTATTGAATTTCATTGTTTAATTTTTTGATTGTTTGTTAGTCACATCTAACCTTTTATTTTTCTAAAAGTTTATACAAACTTTCTGATGCTCATCATTATTCCGATATGCAGCCCTTCGTGAAAGTTATTGAATTCAATAGCACCTACAGCGCTTTTCAAAATAAATCCTGTAGATGTTGGATATTCTTGATAATTTACAAAAATGCCATTATTGTAATCTACTTCCAATTTATGTAAAGTATCAAACAACAATTCTTTTATTTCTTCTGCCTCTGCTTGCGTAACATCTTGTTCTGGCTTAGTCCCTTTTTTATATTTTTCTACCATTGCATCCGAAACCATCATCGGCAATCCTGATAATTTATAAACTAATAATTGCTGCGTCACAACAATGTGACCAATATTCCAAATTAAATTATTACTGAATCCTTCTGGAACTTTATTCAATTGTTCTAATGTATAATTTTCAAAATAAGCATTTAGCATTTTTCTGCTAGTACTGTTAACTTCAAATGTATCTTTCATATTTTTAATTTTTGCATAAAATTAAACATTTTAAATGTCAAATGTTTTCCTTTGCATTTAGAAAATAGAAAAATAATGAATAAAATATACTATCTCGCTTCTTGTGACACTTGTCGAAAAATCATAAAATCACTTCCAAAAGACCATGATTTGGTTTTTCATGACATCAAACAAAACCCAATTACTGTTGAAGAATTAGAGGAAATGCATGAACTTTCTGGAAGTTACGAATCGCTGTTTAGTAAAAAAGCACAATTGTATAAATCCATGGATTTAAAAAACAAATCTCTTACCGAAGATGATTTTAAAAAATACATTTTGGAACATTATACCTTCTTGAGTCGTCCTGTTTTTATTATCAATGACAAAATATACATTGGCAATACACAACAAAATATTCTTCAAGTAATGAAAGCATTGGGTTAATGTCAAAAAGAAATCTTGCCTTATTAGGTGCAACTTTTGTTTCCATAATTTACGGCGTTACTTTTACAATTGCCAAAGATGTTATGCCAAAACACATCGATGCTTATGGATTCATCCTTTTACGTGCTGGTGGCTCCATGCTTTTGTTTTGGTTCGTTTGGCTTTTTATACCAAAAGAAAAAATTGCACTCAACGATTTTCCCAGAATAATAGCTGCTGCTTTTTTTGGCGTAGCGTTTAATATGTTGACTTTTTTCAAGGGCCTGAGTCTGACCTCTCCTATTTCGGCGGCTGTAATTATGGTTTCAACTCCAATGATTGTGTTGGTACTTTCAGCCATTATCATGAAAGAGCGCATGAAAAAAAGAATGGTTCTTGGAATTATTCTCGGTTTGATTGGAACCGCTTCTTTAATCCTTTATGGAAAATCAATAGGCGACGCATCTCAATCCGGACTGGGTAATTTTCTGGTTTTGATCAATGCTATTTCGTATGGATTTTATCTGATTATCGTCAAAAAATTAATGAATAAATACAGTGCCTTTACATTTGTAAAATGGATTTATTTGTTTGGATTTATAATGGTTTTGCCTTTTGGGTGGAGTGAATTTTCGACTGTGGACTGGACTGTTGTTCCTACTGACATTTATTGGAAAATAAGTTTTGTGGTCGTGATTTCGACTTTCCTGACCTATTTGTTAAACTTGCTTTCGATGAAGGAATTGAAACCCACCACGGTAGCTGTTTTTATTTACCTGCAACCTTTATTTGCTTCTATTTTTGCGATTAGTTTAGGAAAAGACACCTTGAATATGGTTAAAATTGGTTCTGCTCTATTGATCTTTTCCGGAGTCTATTTGGTTACTATGAAGAAGCATTAATTACAATTTTGCAACATCATTTGGGGTATTCAAAACAGGCATTTATTTTATTATATTTACATAAAAACAGCCAAT
>NZ_DASTTN010000474.1:0-4362 GCF_035760125.1 Flavobacterium sp. | reverse complement strand
ATAATGTACATCACTGCAAAAAGAATCATCAAAACAACCACTCCTCCACCTAAATACCAAATATACTGTGCTTTGAGACCTTTAAATTCAATACTTTGATTAATACCTTTATTGATTTGATATACGCTATTACTCATAATTATTTTCTTATCCGTTTTTAATGAAATCCATCACTTACGTTCTTTAGACCCCAAAGAAAGATTTGATTACTGTAGCAACCACCACTAAAAAAACGCAACTTCCAAACCAGGCAGCTGCAACTTTTCCGGTATCGGGATCACCTGCATTCCATTTTTGATAAACCTTTACTGCCCCTATTAACCCCAGTAAAGCCCCCACCGCATACATAAGTTCTGTCCCAGCGTCAAAGTAGCTTCTTACCTTTTGATTGGCTTCATTTATCCCGGCTATTCCATCCTGTGCATGAGCTGTAAAAAAGCCCACAAACAATAATAGTAAAACACAAGCCAATCGTACTTTTTCCC
This sequence comes from Flavobacterium sp., assembly GCF_035760125.1. Classification (GTDB taxonomy): domain Bacteria; phylum Bacteroidota; class Bacteroidia; order Flavobacteriales; family Flavobacteriaceae; genus Flavobacterium. Next base: position 3,877 of record NZ_DASTTN010000474.1, on the reverse strand, counting down.
TTCCTGTTTTCTTTAAATCCCAGCCACACTTTTCCATAATACATTTCTCTAAAGATTAAATTTATTGTTGATATAAAGCAGAGGAATACCGCTGTTGCTTAACTCTTTTTCTATCACATTTCGCCACACCGCACCAGAGCGAACAGGGATATTTCCTCCACCATATTTCATTAAATGATCTCATCCCACAAACCATCCACTTCGGCATAAGTTAAAATCATCTGTGGGTGTTTAGCACATTCTGAGACCATTAGTTCATTAATGGTCTTACGCAAAGTAGAATTCTTTACATTAGGATATGCGTCAAGAAGTAGGATTAAGCAATTTTGAAGAGCTTCTTTGGATAAGCTCATTTGAGAACTTTCACTTATGCCATTAATAAGTTGATCTGACAATACTTCTGCATCCTCTAAAGTACTTAACAATTCTGAGGAAGATAAAGATTCCGGTATATCCTCTTCATTTGTTTCAAACCGAAATGGCTTTGATCTATTACCCCTTAATGCAGGGGATTTTATATTTAGATTTCCCGATACAATTTGTTTGAGTTCCTTGTAGTAAAAACGGACCCCTAAAAACGTATACCAAACCAAAATCAATACCCCAATTGCAATACAATAATTACCCCACGAAATATTTCTAAACATAACTTCTTATTTAATAGTTCAACTTCCTCTCATATCTTCTGTAAAACAACAATCAAATGAATTAATTTATTTTACTGATCAAAGGAACAATTAGAAACCTTCGCCTACAAGTACAACTTATGACTGTACCCCCTCGTACCTGCCGTCTGACAACTAAAAATCAGTGATTTAGGGATGATTATATTTTAAGATCATTAAGGACACTTAGTAGGTCTTTATCTTTTTTATTATTTTCTCCAGAGTCTGAATAGCAATTTCTTTGTCCCTTTCTTCAGCATTATAGGACTTACTTCTCACTGATTGATACGACAGATCTTTTTTAAAAGGTGTTGAAAGATGCGGAACAATCGTTTTAAACACTTGGCTCATTGATCTGGCTTTCACAATCCTCGATTCATCCGTTGCCCTTAGGATCAGCCCCATTTGATCTGTGGATAAAATACACTCAATTTTATTCTCTTCCAGAATAATTCCACCGACAGGCTTTGTCACAGAATCAGTTTTTGATTCCTGTGTGAATTCCATTCCTTTTTTTAAATACGCAATTTCATGCTTAAACCAATTATTCAAAATCTCTTTTATGTTTTGTTGGCTAGGCTCAAACATAATTTTGTCATTGGAATAAAGTTGTCTAAACTCCTTAAAATGCCACAATAACTTGGTCATTCTTTCTGCTGTACTTTCTTGATTATCCACATCACTTAGTATTCGACTAATCAAAGAATTAACATACTCTAAACAATTGAAATTAAGACCAATTAACAAAACATCAAATGAGCTATAAACACTTAAAGTATTTTCAAAATCATTAAAACTTTCCAAGTTTTTCAATAACTCTTTTTGATAAAGAATTTGCCGGTACGTGATTTTGTAACCTCTGTCAAATTTTACCAATTTATAAAGAACAGCCAGTACTATTTCCATCACATTGCCATGAATCCCATTGCTGATTTTTTTTCCTCTTATCTTATCTACCTTTAGCTCCAGCTCCTTTCTTGCAACGATAAGATAGGTAATCGGTACTCGTTCATCGAGATTTAAATAATTCGAAAAACGGGTTTCCACAAAAAAAAGAAGTTCATCTAAGCTATTGATTATCCCATCGATAATAACTGATACACCAGAGCCTTGAAATAGATCATTATTCCGGTTCTCAATTACATTATCCAAAAGGAAGATAAGGGTAGAATGATACTTTCTTATCAAAAGCCGAATTTCTCTTTTCTTTCGTAAAGAATATACCTCATTCTTGAGTTGAACCTGAATCTTATTTGATTCTTCAGAAATATTTTCCGAAATAAGCGATAAGTCACTTGCCGATATAATGTTGCCAGTTGTATTCTTTGGATTGAAAGTTTGCAATATCAAAGAATCTAGCCATTCTAAGGGGTATATTTTTATCATCATGCTATTGTTTTAATTTACAATTAAAGACAAGAAAACTAGCGACTTTTTAACCTCTCGATAGTGTTCGAACGATATTCAGATGGTGTAAAAGAAGTGTATCTTTTAAAAAACACACTAAAACTGGAGGCATTACTGAACTCTAATTCTTCAGCAATTATAACAATTGGGAATTGGGAATCCTCAAGCAAATTTTTAGCCTCAGCAATGATTGCTTCCACTATTAAAATTTTAACTGGCTTAGCAGTCACTTGCTTCACTATTTTATTCAAATAACCCGGAGTGACAAATAAAGCGCCGGCATAAAACGACACACTGTGCTGTCTTTTACAGTGAATGGCCAGTGTCGTCAGAAATTGAATGGACAAGCTTTCCTTTCTACTGAAGTTTAATAAGGTCTCAGAAGTATATTTGGAATAAATAAATCGTAATTCATGCAGAAATAAATTAAAACTTATACGCTGTAGTTCAAAATCAAAACAATTTCTCTTCGCATCTTTATTTATATAATAAATCAGTTTATAAATAAGGGATAGTACCGAAAAATCCTTTTCCTCCAAAGCAATTTTCATTGACTCCTTCCTGACAAAAAAATAAAAGGAGTCGACTAGTTCTTTCCTCAGACAATTTTCAACGGCAAATTCAGAAGAAAAAGAAATCAAAAATAACTGCAATTTTTCCTGTACTTCTAATAAAGTGCAGAAAGAATTTTTAGGTATAACAATTAGATCACGCGCAGTCAGATCCTGAATAGCCTCTTTTAACTGAAATTTAAAGTTGCCTGATTTAATTAATAAGATAGATAAATTGTTAACTGTAAAAGATTCATTAAAAGAAGTTTTAACAATATATTTTTTAATTATGCGAATATCTAAACCTACAATAGGCAAATCCTTTAATTCAATGTTTACTAATTCTTTTATCATGATCTTAAGCTCAAAAATTGATCAAAATGGAAATAAGTGAATTATGGTTTGTCTTTAAAAGAATTTCTTATCAATACATATGACAAAAAATAGATATTTAATAGTGTGCTGATATAAAGAAGATACGCCAAACCTCGTGACTGACATGTTTTTCTATAACCATTTAGCATATAGCCCGTTATTTCATCATAGCTAAAAAGATCTATGATGAAATAAAGGCTAACCAAATTAAAAATGATCAGAAATAAATAAAAAATGATTCGTAGTTTCATTTCAAAATAGACCAAAATTAATCAGCTGCAAAATTTAAATCAACTGGTGCAACAGCGCTATTATGGAAATAATGGAAACTTGATTGCTTTTAAAGAAAGGTTTTGCCATCTTACTGCCTACCGACGTTTCCCAGTCGCGGTCTTTGCGTTCGGACTCAGAATAAAGAGAATATCTAGATATTGAAGTAACAGTTAAGATGGTGTCTTTATCGTCAGCAGAAAATGTCTGATTTAAAATAACTGTGTTTTCGTAGGAAACAATAAAATTATAATTGACATCAAATTCTAGCTGTCTTCGGCTAATTAAATTTTGCAGAAAAACAATAAGGTCTGTTTTTGCAGCCGATCCCAGCGAACTGCTCTGTACAATGCTTACCATCATATTATCGGGATCTGACATAATAGACTGGACAATATCATCATTAAACACTATTATACTTTTACTTGTAATGGTCTTTGAACCCATTTTTGCAGAAACAAACTTAATTTGGCTGGTAATTTCATCAATTGAGTTTGGAAACCTATTTTTCAAGTGATATAGCTCAAGCGCTTCATAGAATGTTTTCCCCTTCAAATCCAAGGGATTTGCCATATTTTCTGGAGCCTTAGAAATATTTGACACCAAAGA
>NZ_DASTTN010000473.1:0-7464 GCF_035760125.1 Flavobacterium sp. | reverse complement strand
ATTTCTTTCTTGAATATGTCTGACGTAAAATCGATGACTGTATTAAAAGATGCTGCCGCTACCGCAATTTACGGTTCCAGATCTGCAGGTGGGGTTGTAATTCTTACTACCAAAAACGGTTCAAAAGGAAAATCGAATATTGATGTAGAATATTACTCTGGAACCAGTTTTGCCACAAACCTTCCTAAAATGCTAAATGCAAATCAGTACTTGACAGTAATGGATCAGGCATGGCACAATTCTAATAATAATCCGGCTGGAGCAATAAGCCCGTACAAAACAGATCAAACTAACGGAAATGTTAATGGAATAGCTCTATCGGATACTAATTGGTTAGACGAATTATTCACTTCTGGAAGAACTAACAATTTACAGCTTTCGGTTAGCGGAGGTTCAGAGAAAACGCAATATTTAATATCTGGTGGTTATTTTGGACAAGATGGTATTGTGGTTGGCGACAATGACACCTACAAACGTATTAATTTTAGAACTAATATTAATACTGAAGTTACTGATCGTTTTAAAGTTGGAACAAACCTTCAGATTACGAGTACTAGACAAGATAAAATGTCTTCAAGTGGAGACGCTCCCGGAGTAATTAGACATGCTTTATTGCGTCCATCGGTTTTAGGAGTTTATAAAGATGTGAATGATCCAACTTATAAAGCAAATGATCCTTACACTGATTTGCCTTTTTATTTGAATAACAATCCTAATGGTGGTTGGAATCAAAATTATGAATTAACTTCTAATCCATTGGCAATTGTCCATTTTACAGATGATGTACGTTCTGCTTTTAAAACTTTCGGAAATGTATATGGTGAATATGCTTTCTTAGCAGATAAATCGTTGAAATTCAAAAGTAATTTGGGAGCTGAAATCACTTTCGATCACAACAAGGCTTTTGGAGAAAATTTTGGAGATGATAATGACAATAGTGCAAATGAAACGTATCCTGGGCAAGGTAGAAACAACAGACCTTCAAGCCTAAATGAGAATAGAGGCGAAGCGACTACGTTTACTTTTGCGAATACTTTGAATTACACTAAAACTATTGCTGATAAACACAGTATAAGTGCATTATTGGGATCTGAAACTGTATCATACGACCAGTCTGCAGTAGGTGGAAGTAGACAGAATTATAATAATACTACTGATCCTTTCCGTTATCTTGATTATGGAAGTGATGTCAATAAACACAGTTCAGGATCTGCTCAAAGTTGGAACCTTATTTCTTTCTTTGGATCTGCCAATTATGGATACGAGAATAAATATTTAGTTTCAGGTACTATAAGAGCTGATGGATCTTCTCGTTTTGGACCGAATAACAAATGGGGTTATTTCCCTTCTGTTTCTGGAGGATGGGTAATGTCTAAAGAGAAGTTCATGGAAAAAGCAGAATGGATTTCCAACTTAAAATGGAGAGCCAGTTGGGGTCAATCCGGTAATCAAGAAATACCTAACAATGCTTATGAAACTCTTGTTACCGAAACAGGTGGTATTGTAAACATAGTTCGTTATGGTAATCCAGATTTGAAATGGGAAACTACTACACAGACTAACTTTGGTGTCGATTTGGGTGTATTGGATAGTAAACTGACTTTTTCTGCAGATTATTTTGATAAAAAGACAGATGATATATTATTAACTGTAGGCTTACCTTCATCTACTGTTGGTCAAATCAACAGAACTTATGTTAATGCAGGTGTTGTAACGAATAAAGGTTTTGAATTTGGAGCTAATTTTCAAAATAATGACCACGAATTTAAATACGGAATCAATGCAAACATTGCTACACTAAAAAATAATGTTGAGCAACTGCAGCAATATGTTACCGAGATCAATGATGACAAGACTCACACTAAAACAGTAGTTGGACAACCTATTAGTTCTTATTATGGATTGAAGTTTGATGGTATTTATCAAAATGCTGCTGAAGTGTCTTCTACTTTATTTTCTAATGAAAACGGTACAAAACCGGGTGATATTAAATTTAAAGATTTAAATGGAGATGGTCAAATTAATGCTGATGACAGAACATTCATTGGAAGTTCAATACCAAAAGTAACATACGGTTTCTCATTTAATGCCGAATATAAAAGATTTGATATGTCATTCCTTTTCCAAGGAGTTTCAGGTGTAGATCGCTACAATGATTTGAAACAAATTTTGGATTATGATAGCCGCCCTTTCAACTCTACTACAGCAGTGTTAGGCGCATGGAATGGAGAAGGTACGAGCAATACAACGCCTCGTAACACACTAAATGATAACGGAGGAAGCCAAGTTTCTAGCGTTTTTGTTGAAGATGCTTCATACTTACGATTAAAAAATCTTGAAATTGGATATACGTTTGATCCTAAAATCATAGGTGATACATATTTAAGAATGTATGTATCAGGTCAAAACTTATTGACTTTAACGAACTATACTGGTTTGGACCCAGAATCAACTTCTTTCATAGATCAAGGGACTTATCCTCAATCTACATCAATCCTATTAGGTTTAAAATTTAAAATTTAATAAACGAACCATGAAATATACATATATAACAGCGATTATGATTTCGCTAGCGTCATTAACAAGTTGTCAAGATGAACTTACTACTGAACCTGTAGGTGCGTTAACCCTAGAACAGGCGAGTTCTAAACCAACATTGGCTTCCGTAGAAAGTTCAGTAACCTCATCTTATGATATGTTATCCAATAAGTTGAACCAGTTGGCCGAATGGGATTGGAGTGGTGGTTTGGTGTTTCAAAATGATATCGTAATAGATGATATCGCGTCTGATGATATGGAAAAAAAATGGTCTCCAGATGGAGATCAACCATGGATGGATGAGATCAACAACTATACTTTTACTTCGACCAATGGAGGACCAAATGGGTTATGGAAATATGATTACGAGGGCATAAAAAGAACCAATATTGCATTGAGTTTTTTATTAAATGAAGATATTGAGAAAATTACCGGAATCACTACCGAAAGAAAAAATCAATTGATAGGTGAAGCTTATTTTTTACGCTCTTACTATTATTTTTCATTGGTGACTAATTTTGGAGATGTGCCTTTAATTCTTTCCCCTGTAAGAACATATCAAGAAGCTTTTGATTTTGCAGTAAGAGCACCAAAAGAAAATGTATGGAGTCAAATTAAAACTGATTTGGAGACAGCAAAATCACTTTTGCCTAATTCAAAATACGGTTCCGATACAGAAAAATGGAGAGTTTCTAAAGGGGCTGCAATTGCACTTCTTGCCAAAACGGCTTTATACAACAAGGATTGGGCTAGTGTAACAACATTAGTATCAGAATTGGAAGCTACAGGTTTTTTTAGTTTGGATTCCAATTATTTTGACAACTTCAACATGAACACTGAATATGCAGACAACGAAGTTATCTTCTCTTATAATCACGTTAAACAAGCTGACCCAAGAAAAGGAAATGGAATTTGTGCGCCTCTTGGATGGGGATTCTTTGCTCCAAGTGCTGATTTCTTGGCTTCATTTGAACCTAATGATCCTAGAAAGTTATATACTGTGAATGCGCCTCAACAATGGGTTAATAAACTTTTGGGAACCACAGATGGCGGAAACAAGGGAGATGATGATGCGTCAAACAATAAAGTGTTTATTCGTTACGCTGATGTTTTACTTTGGAAAGCAGAAGCACTTAATGAAACCGGTGATTATTCAGGTGCTATCAGCATCATAAATCAAATTAGAACAAGAGCGAGAAATACAGTTACTGCTGATGGAATTCCTGTACCACTAGGAACGCTACCAAATAGACCTGCATCTACAGATAAAGCAACTATTAAAAACTGGTTGATTTCTGAAAGAAGAGCCGAACTTGGTTTTGAAAATCAAAGAATGCCTGATTTAAAAAGATGGGGTATTGCTAAACAAGTAATGACTGCCCATGGGAAGAATTTTCAAGACAAACATATGTTGTATCCAATTCCTCAATCAGAAGTGGATGCTTCAGCAGGACTGTTGACACAAAATCCTGGGTACTAAAAAAAGGTAATTGAAATAAGTTTGGTTATAATTTAAAGTAGTAATTACCCATGAGAAGTAGCAATTGCAATTAAAAAAAATTGCTGCTTCTCTATTTTTTAACAACATATAATATCCATATAGCGAAAGAAGAATCAAGTAAATAATGTAGAGCTCTGATTAACCTGATAAATAATAAAAACATTTTACTATGTGTAAATTTTTAAATACCCTTTCTATTTTACTATTCTGTTTTGTCGGAACGATTTCGTCAAGCCAGAATATTAATTTAAAAGTTGTAGGCGATGATAAACAAGGTTATAATGTTGCTGTTTATAATGGAAATCAGCTTTTGGTTAATAATACTGAAGAGTTTTCGCTTGATATGGCAAATACTGATTTTAGTGAAAAAACCAGTATAAAAAACTGGACAGGAGCAGAGTGGAAAGGGGATTCAAATAATATAGAACTAACCCGAAAAACCTATCTAGCAGACTTTGATTTGAATATTTCGGTTACCGTTTCGTATGAAGTCATTAATAAAAATATTGTAAAAAAGAGCATTGATATTACCCAAACGGGAATGCCAATTATATATTATACTTTGTCTGAAACGTCAAAACCAGCACAGGTACCTTCAAAATATGTAACCTTTGAATATGATAATTTTCCGGGAGGCTTTGCACATGAAATGTTTCCTTCAGCTGGATTTGTTACGCCAGATAATCAGGTAGTTGGTTTCTTGATGGACGCAGGCTATAAAAATCATTATACAAGAACCACCCGAAGACGTTTTAACGGTCATGGTGGTGGATTTGTAGGTATGAGAAAACTTCCAGATCCTAATTTAGTATCGGTGGCAACTTTAGGGGAAAGAGCTAAAAATAAAAATTACATCAAGCAAACCTTTGGAGAACTTTATAATTTAGATTCTGGCAAAGAAATAAAATTGCAACTCAATAGTCAATATAAGAAAGTTGGTTCTGTTGAAATTAGTAAAAATGACAGTATTTATAAATTAAATATTAATTCAAATGAGCAATCTGGTTTTGAAATGATTGCTCCTTTCAAAGATCAAAAAGTATACACTGTTTCATTCCTTTCTAAAGGATCTACGCCACTTGCATTAAAATTGTTCAGAATCAAAAATGGCAAAAAAACAGTTGAATTAGAAAACGGAATAAAATACATCGACAAGTTTCCCACTCAAGAAAAAGAGTGGACACTTTTTAAAGGGAGCGTTTTGGTTCCTTATATTGAAAACGACAGTGTTTCTTTGTTTATTGGAGCTAGCGATGCAAAAGATTGTTCACTTCAAATAAAAAACTTAGAAATTGTAGCACATGAGCCAGCCATAGAACCCTATAATAAAATTGCTATGGGCGAAACGGTGACAAAAACAACGTACATTTTTGTTGAACCATTTACCAATCATCATGATTTTGTTATTTCTTCTCAAACCCGTTTGGCCGAAGCAAAAAAATTTGAAGGCTCTGAAATAGAAAAAATGATGTATGCTAATTTCAATATGCTTACCTGGATTACTTCGATAGATGATTTTTCTCCTTTCAATGTTCCGAATATGAACTATTCGCCGGATATGTACAATAGAGATTCTTTCTTTTCGATAGTGTCGAGTTATAATAAGGAACTCAATCTGTCTATTTGGAATAAATGGGCACAAACCCAAAATCAAAAAGGAGCTGTTGGTACCATTATCACTCCTTATATGGGTTCGATTGAAGTAAAAGACAACGAGGCCACCATTCAATTTCTGATTTGGGCTATGATGAACAAAAGACGTTTTGGTGTTGAGTTACCAAAAGATAAAATTCAGAAAGCAGTCGATTTTGTATTAAATGAATTTGACGAAGACAAAGACGGAAAGTGCCAATCACATTTTCCTTTATGTCAGGTAGATGTTCTTGATTTTAACCCTAAAACCGATAGACTTGCTGTCAATCAAGGGATGCTAGCCATTGCTTTGCGAACCATTAAAGAATTGGGTTATGAAATATCCGATTCCTATATTGAAAAAGCAGAAACAGAATATCGTAATTTTTATGATGTAAAAAGAAAACACCTGTTATACGACAAGCAATTCCCAGACATTATAGCGATAACTGATCTAGAGCCCGAATTCTATTCTCTTTGGTTGTTCGAACGTCCTATTTTGACAGATGAAATGGTTGTAAATCATTTGAATCAAATTCCATTGCTGAATAAAGTTGCCAATTCTCCACATCCGGAATATGGTACAACGGCACCTTTAATTATTCAACTGACTAAAGACAAAATAGGATATTCGTTTATGAATACCGATTATCAGCCTTTTGGCGAATTTGGAAAATCAAATTATGTAGGAGGGGCGAATGACGGAATATACTACAATGGAGGCAGTTGGTTTCGTGCTGAATATTGTGCTTACGTAGTAGGAGTAAAACATGGATGGGAGAAAGCAAAAAAAATGATGGAAAATAGAGCTTGGGCCGAAATTAATCTTAATCCGGTATGGCCTTACAGCAAAGAATTTATACCAACAAAATGGACAACAACCGATTCGTGGTGGCCTTCAACGAGAGGTTTGTGCTGGAATGTATTTATTCTAATGGCAGATGAAGTGGCAGGGAGCAGAACATCAAAAATGGATCCCGATTTTGAAAAATAAAAACTAAAATAAGACTAAAATATAAAATGATGAAAGATATCGCAAAACGTTTCGAACAAAACCCATTATTATCACCAAAAGATTTGCCGGCAAGCATTGATGGTTTACAAATTACGTGTTTGTTAAATCCAGGTGTATTTCAATATGAAGGTAAAACTTGGTTGTTGGTTAGAGTTGCCGAAAGACCCGAACAAAAAGAAGGAATAATTTCATTTCCTATACTTACAGAAACAGGTACAGAAATTATTGAAATTCCAACAAATGCGCCAGAATTAGATGCATCTGATGCAAGAATAATTAATTACAAAGGTGTTGATTATTTAACAACCCTTTCCCATTTAAGATTATTGTGTAGTGAGGATGGTGTCAATTTTTATGAACCAGAAGGTTATCCATTATTGGTAGGCGAAGGAATTTTGGAGGCTTTTGGAATAGAAGATTGTAGGGTAGCTTTGATAGAAGGAAAATATTACCTGACTTTTACTTCTGTATCAGACAATGGGGTTGGTGTAGGTTTACGTACCACCACCGACTGGAAAAATTTTGACAAACATGGTATGATATTGCCAGCTCACAATAAAGACTGTGCCATTTTTGAAGAAAAAATAAACGGAATGTTCTATGCTCTTCATCGTCCTAGTAGTGTAGAAATTGGGGGGAATTATATATGGATTGCGTCATCTCCAGACGGATTGCACTGGGGAAATCATAAATGCATTATCAAAACAAGAAAAGGTCTTTGGGATAGCAAAAGAGTTGGTGCAGGAGCTGCGCCAATAAAAACAGAAAAGGGATGGTT
>NZ_DASTTN010000472.1:0-2412 GCF_035760125.1 Flavobacterium sp. | reverse complement strand
AATTTAGACACTAATGTGTAATAAAACTAATTACTTAACTCTCTTTTTAATATTTGTAATCTGTTGGCAACAGAAGCATTATACTGCTGATCACCTATTCTTAATATAAATCCTCCAATTATAGAAGGATCTACAGTATTTTCGATTGTGATTTTTTTATCAGAAAGTGTTGCTATTTTAGCCAAAACTTTAGCTTCAAGCGCAGCATCCATAGCAATAGCTGTAGTTACTTTTGCTACTTCAACATTATTCATGATATCAAACAATTTGCTATACTCTGCAGCAATGACATCTAGAATTTCAAATCTTTTGTTTTCAAATAACAAATGAAGTAAACCCTTGGTTACATTATCAACAGTAGCAAAAACTTCTAAAAGTGCTTTCTCTTTCACTTCTACTTTAATGGTTGGATTTTGAATAAAAGTACTCAATTCCAAATTGCCCTTAATCGTTGAAGCAATAGATTTCATGTCATTATTTACAGCTTCAGACACTCCTTTTGAATTGGATAAATCTAAAATTGCGGTTGCATAACGAATTGCTGCTCTAGTACTTGCCATGATTAGTTCAATTTTACGTCACCTAACAATTTCTCAACCAATTTAGTTTGAGCTTCTTTGTTAGACAATTCATCTTTTAATAATTTTTCAGCAATACTTAGAGACAAAGTTGAAACTTGTAATTTCAATTCAGCCATAGCTGCATTTTTTTCGCTTTCAATTGCAGCTTTTGCTTGATCGATCATTTTTTGACCTTGAGCTTGAGCTTCAGTTTTTGCATCATCAACCATTTTATCTTTCATTTCACGAGCTTCTTTAAGCATGTTGTCACGCTCTAATCTAGCTTCTTGTAAAATACGTTGGTTGTCAGCTTGCAAATTTTGCATTTCTTTTCTAGCGTTTTCAGCAGAAAGTAAAGCATTTTTAATTCCTTCTTCTCTATCGTTTACAGCATCAAGAATAGGTTTCCAAGCGAATTTTTTCAATAAGAATATTAATCCGATAAATATTAATACTTGCCAGAAAAACAAACCTAACTCAAACTGATTTATTAACTTTTCCATTTTTTATAAATTGTAAATTGTATTTTTAAAAATAAAATTTAATCTGTTTAATATAATTTTCAACATTTAATTAAAACAATAGTTACAACCAACCGTTGTAACTATTGTTTGTTTTTTAAGTGCTAATTAAGCTGCGAATAACGCTGCGAAACCAATACCTTCAATAAGTGCAGCTGCAATAAGCATAGCTGTTTGGATTTTTCCAGAAGCTTCTGGTTGACGAGCAATAGCATCCATTGCTGAACCACCAATTCTACCAATTCCTAAACCTGCTCCAATTACAATTAATCCTGCTCCTACGAAATTTAAACCTTCCATAATATATATATTAAAAATTAAACATTCTTTTTTATGGCTTAATCGATAATTTGTTGAATCGTTGAATCGGTTAAACAAATTAACGGTTAAACATTTTAGTGATGAGCTTCCTCATGATGATGCTCTTCTACCGCCATACCGAAATACAAAGCAGAAAGCAAGGTAAAAATATACGCTTGTAAAAACGCAACTAATATTTCAAGAATAGAAAGTGCAAATGACAAACCAAATGACAAACTACTTCCTATCCAACTTTTGAATATAAACATCAAACCAATAATACTCATCAATACAATGTGTCCAGCAAAAATATTCGCGTACAAACGTATCATTAATGAAAATGGTTTAATAACTACTCCTAATAATTCTATTGGAGCCAATACAATTCGCATCGGTTTTGGCACACCTGGCATCCAGAAAATGTGTCCCCAATAATTTTTATTGGCAGTAAGGTTTGTGATTAAAAACGTTAATATTGCTAATGAAAATGTAATAGTAAGATTTCCAGTTACATTTATACCGAATGGCATCAAACCGAAAATATTTAAAAATAATATGAAGAAAAAGATAGTCAATAAATAACTCATGTATTTCTTATAGTGCTTCTCACCAATGTTTGGGATTGCAATCTCGTCACGAATAAACAACACAACTGGTTCAAAGATGCGACCTGCACCAGAAGCAATTCCATTATTCTTAGCATATGATTTTGCTAAACCTGTAAAAAGGAAAAACATCAAAACTGCTGCAATCATTATAGACAAAACAGATTTTGTAATTGACAAATCCAAAGGACGTACATTTGTAGGGTGTCCTGATTTTTCATCTTCGGTAATTGTACCTGCAGCGTCAGTTTTGTAAATTTTTCCGTCGTGGTGGTTTATTTTGTAGAAATTTCCGTTTGATTCAGCAACTGCCTCACCATGTTCGAATTTTGAAGAAGAGAAAATTTGAAAACCATTATCCCAAATAATAATAGGTAATGAAAAACCGTAATGAACTCCTGTTTCATCATCTTGGAAAAAAGAAAA
>NZ_DASTTN010000471.1:0-6904 GCF_035760125.1 Flavobacterium sp. | reverse complement strand
AAAGAGCGTCACCAATTATTTGTTGAGCCAGAAGGGTGGAATACGTGTGAGGTTTATGTAAATGGATTTTCAACTTCTTTACCTGAGGATATTCAGTTTAAAGCGTTGCGTACTGTTGTAGGTTTTGAGAATGTGAAATTCTTTCGTCCTGGTTACGCAATAGAGTATGATTATTTCCCGCCAACACAATTGAAACATACGTTGGAAACTAAATTGGTTGAAGGATTGTATTTTGCTGGACAAATAAATGGGACTACCGGATATGAAGAAGCAGCTTCGCAAGGTTTGATGGCTGGTATTAATGCGCATTTAAAAGTGCACGAACAGGCGCCATTAATTTTGAAAAGAGATGAAGCATATATTGGTGTTTTGATTGACGACTTGATTACGAAAGGAACTGAAGAACCATATCGTATGTTTACTTCACGTGCGGAGTACAGAACTTTATTGCGTCAGGATAATGCTGATTTTAGATTAACACCTTTGTCGTATGAAATTGGTTTGGCTTCCGAAGCTCGTTTGCGTCGAATGGAATTGAAATTAAACGAATCTGAAAAAATGGTTGCTTTCTTTAAAGAGACAAGTGTTTCTGTTGCGGAGACCAATCCGATTTTGGAAGCAAAGGAAACGGCGTTGATTACTCAAGGGGATAAAATGTTTAAAGTGTTTTCCAGACCGCAAATCGATTTGGAGGATATTATGAAATTTGAGAAGGTTAAGGAATATATTGCTGAAAATAATTTGGATCAAGAAATTTTGGAACAAGCCGAGATTCAGGTTAAATATTCTGGTTATATCGAAAAGGAGAGAAATAATGCTGATAAGCTGACTCGATTGGAAGATGTGAAAATTCCAGAAAATTTTGACTACAACAAAATCAAATCGATGTCTATTGAAGCAAAGCAAAAATTGAGTAAAATTCGTCCCGTGACGATTTCACAAGCTTCAAGAATAAGTGGAGTTTCTCCAAGTGATGTTTCGGTGCTTTTGATTTACATGGGGAGATAGAATATTTTAAATTTAGATTTTAGAACTTGGAATTTTTGATTCTTTAGTTCTAAAATCTTTTTTTTGATAAAAAAAAATAAATTTTCTTGCGGTATTAATTTTACCAGTGTATTTGAAGTTTTACTTTAAGTAATTTTTTAAATCTAATAATTAGTCCGTTTTTTTCTTTTCATTGTTTAAGTTTTAAAAAGGCTTTTTCTAAAGTTTTCTCGTCATTTTTCAAACTTTTAAATAAAAGGATTTAAATTAAAAAATCATTTGTTCCACGTGAAACTACGGCTGTAAACCTTATATTTGTTGAATAAATTGATTTTTAAAGTTTTTGAGGATGAAAATTATTCAAACAAAGTTTTTAACTTTTGAGCAAAAACAATCTTTGTTTGAACTTTGGAACGCAGAATATCCTGAAAGAATCGGTTATAAAGATTTATCCGAATTTCAAGATTATTTAGATGGACTTTTAGGGATAAAACATTATTTGCTTGTCGATGATTTTAATCAAATTTTTGGTTGGGCTTTTACTTTTGTTCGAGAAGATGAAGATTGGTTTGGAATTATAATCAATTCCAAAATTCAGGGGAAAAGATTTGGAACTCTTTTGCTAGATGAATTAAAAAGAAGTACATCGGCTTTGAATGGGTGGGCGACCGATCATCAAAATGATGTTAAGCGAAATAAAGAACCCTATTTGTCACCATTGGAGTTTTATACCAAGAATGGATTTATGGTTGATCAAAATATACGAATGGAAAACGATAAAATTTCCGCAGTAAAAATTAGATGGGAAAAGGGTATTGCAGGTTAATGCATTTCTTTCCAAATAGAATTAATAAAAAAAGAATTTCTTTTCAGCTTTTACAATTAGAGCTGAAATTATTTATTTAAAACACAAATGGACATTACAAACAAAAAGCATTTTCTTACTGTACAGGATTTTTCAGTTTCTCAAGAGATTTTCGAACTTTTTTATGATGAAACATTAGATATGTTAATCACGCATCCACAACCAGGTTTGGATGTTTTAGGCAAGTATTATGAAAGTGCTGATTATATTTCGCATACCGACTCAAAAAGATCCATATTTGAAAAGGCTTATCATTTTGTGAAAAATATTGCATTAAAAAATAAATTGGATTTAATCAATTCATATCAGCCTTCTAAAGGTTTGATTGTGGATATTGGTGCAGGAACTGGTGATTTTTTGACGGTTGCTCAAAATGATGGTTGGAAAACGATAGGTGTTGAGCCTAGTGACAAGGCCAAGGCAATTGCAAAAAACAAAGGCGTTTCTTTTGTGGAGAATACTTCCGAATTGGAGAGCCATACTTTTGACGTAATTTCGATGTGGCATGTTTTGGAACATGTTCCTAATTTAGATGAGCAAATCAAAGAATTAAAACGATTGTTGAAACCGACAGGTACTTTGATCGTTGCGGTTCCTAACTTCAAATCTTTCGATGCAAAACATTATGGAAATTTTTGGGCCGCTTATGATGTACCAATCCATTTTTGGCATTTCTCGAAAACTGCCATTCAAAAATTGTTTGCCAAAGAAAATATGAAACTGGAAAAAGTACTTCCTATGAAATTTGATTCGTTTTATGTGAGTCTGCTTTCTGAAAAATACAAAACAGGAAAAATGAATTATTTAAAAGCCTTTTTCATCGGGTTGCGATCGAATTGGAAGGCTAAACAAGAAATGGAATATTCGTCGCACATTTACATCCTAAAAAACAACTAAAACTTATTTTAAGCGATTTTAAGGCGTTTATTATGGTTTTAATAAGGTAATGGGTCGAATATTTTAATTTATTCGTCTAAAAGCTTCTCTGAAACCTAATTTTTATAGTTATTTTTTATTATTTTTAAATTTTTAATAATTTTAATTTATATTAATAAAATAGTAGCATTTTTGAAACTTTTTATCAATACTATCTATTTTTTTATATTTTTGTCGTCCATACATAAAAAAACTTGAAATACATCAAAATGAAGAAAGCATTATTATTTATCGCAATTTCAATATCACTTGTTTCTTGTGATAAAAAAACAGAAGTGAAAGAATTTAAAACAGCTTATGTTGATACAGCTGAGTTGATGAAAGAATATACCGAAACTAAAGACTTAGAAGCAAAATATAAAGGACAAGCAGCTGAAAAAGGAAGACAATTAGAAGCTGAAATCAACAGATTCAAGCAAGATGCAGCTAATTTTCAACGTAATGCTCAAGCAAACGGTCAAGAATGGGCTCAAAAAAATGGTGCTGAACTACAAAGAAGAGAGCAACAATTAGGTCAAGCTCAACAAGCTTTGCAAATGCAATTGCAACAAGAGAGTGGAAAAGAAATGGATTCTCTTGTAAAAGGTGTTAAAAAATTCATCAAAGATTACGGTAAAGAGAAAGGATATGCTTATATCTACGGTACTGGTGATGCAGCATCTATTTTGTATGCCGAAGAGAAATACGATATTACTAAAGAAATAGTAAAACTTTTGAACGAAAAATACAAATCTACTGCTAAAACAGAAGAAGTTAAAAAGTAATTTTTAGTTTACACAAATTCATAAAACCTTCATCTTGAATAAGATTGGAGGTTTTTTTATTTTTCAATATTTTATATTTTCGCTTTATAAATTATACGCCAAATGCAATCCATATCCGAAGCCGCTGTATATGCTCTCCGTTTTATCAACCAAACCCATCAATCCGTTTTTCTTACCGGAAAGGCGGGAACCGGAAAAACCACACTCCTAAAGGAAATCATTGCGACCACGCATAAGAATACTGTGGTAGTGGCTCCCACAGGAATTGCGGCCTTGAATGCTGGCGGGGTTACGATTCACTCGATGTTTCAGCTTCCTTTTGGTGGATTTATTCCAGACAATTCTGCACCCCAATTTTCGGATACGACCAAGTTTGAAACGAAAGCTACTTTGCGTAGGCATTTCAAAATGAGTGGACAAAAACGTGCTGTTATCCGCAATATAGAATTGCTTATTATTGACGAAGTCAGTATGTTACGCGCTGATTTACTGGATGCCATGGATTACATGATGCAAACAGTTCGTAAGAAGTCAGCTCCCTTTGGTGGTGTTCAAGTATTATTTATAGGTGATTTATTACAATTACCACCCATCATTCGTGATGAAGAGTGGAGAACATTGCGGAACTATTACAAAGGAAAATTCTTTTTTCATGCCCATGTGATTCAGCAATATCCGCCCTTGTACATAGAATTGTCCAAAATTTATCGTCAAACTGATGACCGATTCATTTCTGTTTTGAACAATCTGCGCAACAACGAGATTACACCCGGTGATATTCAAACGTTGAATGAATTCGTAAAACCTGATTTTGATCTGAAAGCCAATAAAGGTTACATTACTTTGACCACCCACAATGTCAAAGCCGATGTGATGAATGCACAATCGCTTGAAGATTTGGAAGGAAAGCAAACTACTTTTCTACCCGAAATTACTGGTGATTTTCCAGAGAAAATATATCCTGTCGACCCCAATCTGCAATTGAAAGTAGGAGCGCAGATTATGTTTGTCAAAAACGATTTGTCGATGGAAAAGAATTATTTCAACGGAAAAATGGGTGTTATAAAAACAATGACCTCCAAAGAAATTTGGGTGCATTTTCCCGATGAAGACAAAACCATTGAAGTTGACAAATACGAATGGCAAAACATTCGTTACACCGTAAACGAAATGACCAAGGAAATAGAGGAGGAGGTTTTGGGCTCGTTCGTGCATTACCCAATCAAGTTGGCATGGGCGATTACGGTGCATAAAAGTCAAGGATTGACTTTTGACAAAGCTGCGCTCGATGTATCGCAAGTTTTTCTGCCTGGACAGGCATATGTAGCATTATCACGTTTACGGTCCTTAAATGGGCTTGTTTTGCTTTCTCCGTTGCGAATGAATGGTATTTCAAACGATCAGGACGTGATGGATTACGCAGAGAACAAAGCCTCGGAAGAAGCTTTGGCGAATGCCTTAAAGCGCGAAACCAAAAATTTTATCCTTAACTATCTCAAAAACAGCTTCGATTGGAACGAGTTGGCGCAAGAATGGCGCAACCACCAATTCAGTTACAATGAAGATGCCGAAAACTCTGTTAAATTCAAGCATAAAACTTGGGCGCACAACCAAGCCGGTGTCATTTGGCAATTGCTTGACCCATCATCCAAGTTTTTGGTGCAATTGGACAAATTGTTTCACAGCGAACAGTTAGAATTCAATCATATATCAGATCGTATCAACGCAGCGTTCAATTATTTCATGGAGCCAATGGACAAGTTAGTTTATGAAATCCTGTGGAAACTTGAGGAAGTAAAGCGTCTCAAAAAAGCCAAAGCCTTTTATGACGAGTTAATAATTTTGGACGATCTACAAACTAAGGCGGTGCTTCAATTGATGAAAGCCAAATTAATGGTTGCCACGTTGGTAAAAGGCGAAACCATTTCGAAGGAAAAGCTAACTTCTCCAGAAATCAAGCAATACAAAACCATTAAGGTCGAGCGTGTCATCGAAGATTTCAAAAAAGCCAACATTACTCTGATCGAGGACGAAAAAGATGCAGAACGATACGGATCCAAGAAAACCGCGACTAAAGAGCCAAAAAAATCGACAATAGAGGAAACCTATGAGCTGTGGTTACAAAAGAAAACGGTACAGGAAATTGGAACCATCCGTAAATTTACACAGGAAACAATTTTAGGACATCTGACAAAGCTGATACAGTCCAGGAGGATCACTGTCGGCGAAGTATTTTCGGAAGACAAATTGGCTGCGCTCACCGAGGCTTTTGCGGGCTACAAAGAAGAATCGGTTTCTCCCCTAAAAGAAAAATACGGCGATGCTTTCAGTTGGGAAGAACTCCGAATGTTCAAGGCTAGTTTGAATCTCCACTAAAGCAAAGAATTTCAAGATCACCCACTTCTTCAGGTTGGCAAAGTTCATTTGGGCGTGCCCCTGTTGAGAAAAGTGGCCAACATACAGTGCCGCTTATACGGCCACTTTCCTCAACAGGGTCAGGCTGTCCGCGTTACTTCGGTAACCTGCTCCCATCCTTCACGCAACATCCTAGAAACACAAGATAATTAGTTATCCTAACAGATTGCTACTCAAGTTGCCGGGATTCCTCCTCTGTCGGGATCACAATAGTGTTTGTTAATAGTACGGAAGAGTAGTAGCAATCAATCTCCATAATCCAAATTCTCAATCAGCGTACACGACAATATCGTAATAAAAAACCATCAATATTATATAATATTCGTAGTTTTTTACGTATAAATTTAACAAAATTATTTTTTATTGAAAGAAAAACGCTATAAATTAAAACAAGAATAGTTTAGTTTTGTTTTTGTAATCTATTATTACACAAATCTTTAAAAAAACTATTTATGTCAAATTTGCTCAACAACCGCGTAAACGGGACTGCTACTGCAGCACAAGTAACGGCAGTCAAAGCCGCTTTTCAAACCATCTTGACCAACCTTCCCTTTCTGGTGGGTTTAACCGCCGACGAACGAAAATCATTAAACACGATCGATGTCAACAACAAAGCATTTACCGAGGATGCCATCAATGCGGGTGTAAACAATCCTACGCTTATTCCGTCTTATCTTTCGGTGGCGAATATGCAAAATGATTTAACGCTTTTTACCCAACTCGATGAAATCTCTGGATTGGCAAACCAACTCTGTGAGCGCATCGAAGATACCAAAATGCTTGCAGGAAGTGAGGCTTATGGAGTGGCATTAGCACTGTACAAATCCTTTGGCTCTGCTGCAGATGCCGGAGTTCAGGGAGCCGATAGCATAGTAGACCAACTCAAGAAACGTTTTGCAGCTAGTGGCGGTAATGCCGTTACGGTACCGCCAGTAAT